>JACQYL010000129.1 GCA_016208165.1 Deltaproteobacteria bacterium | reverse complement strand
ACGTTGACAAGAACTACCTCAACGCTTCAAACATCGGAGAGGTGGAAGCCCGTCATCTGCACAACGCCGGCATAAGCTACCGGCCATTCGACTGGCTCACAGCCACCCTCGAGGTCCAGAACATCACGGACAAGCAATACGCGGATTTCTACGGATTCCCTCTTCCGGGCCGATCCTATTTTGGCACGATCAGGATCGCTTTCTGAAGCTCCCGATCCGCATAACGGCTAACTTACCGGAACCGCCTCCGCAAGAGCTAGACGCCGTCACTTTCGCCTCGGCGCGTGGGGGAATTCGGGAGGAAGCCCCCTCTTCCCTTCGAACCGGCGCCTACGAGTCTCGAGCTTCCCTCGCCCCTCTCGTCGGTTCGGAAATCCCTTGACAATTTTCTCGCGCGTACGCTAAAGACCGAATCTGAACGAAAGTTCGAAGCTTTCGGTTTTGCCTTTTGACTCGAAACCCCTTTCCCTCCGGCGCATAACCCATGCACCTGAAAAGAAGTGGGCGACAGGAAATCGGTAGGTTGGACTATGTACAACGCGACAGGCGGGGAGGATCGGTCGGCTTCGGACAGTGCATTCGAGTTGGAAAATGCAGATGCGTGATCGATCCGGAGCGAATTCGCTTATGGATGATCGGAACATCCGCTCTTGACACGCATTACGGCAAGGTGAAGGAAACGGCATGACAAAGACTCTCTGTCCTTCTTTCCGGGAAACGAAACTGCTGAAACGGGGATTCGTGCAGTTGTACCTCGGCGCCGGCTTTGGCAAGAGCATGGCCGTTTTCGGATTGGCCGTGCGGCTGGCCACGTACAACTCCAGCACCTATATCGCTCGATTCTGGGATAAGGAAATCCAACAACCGCTCAGTGTCCGTAAACTGATACCCTACATCGACGTGGAGTTGTTCGGAGGGACCGGAGAGAACGAACCGTCGGGCGCCGAACACGGGACCGATCCGGCCCATGAGGGTATAACCCAGTTGGCGGGCGCACTCCAATCCGGCACATACGCGTTGGTCGTAGGAGACGCCCTCCTGGACGCTCTCGAGGCGGGTTTGGTGACGGACGAGGAGATCAAGAGTCTTCTTCGGGCGAGACCCGATAACGTGGAACTCTTGCTTACCGGAGAAACGGCTCCGGTTTGGCTCATCGACAAGGCCGATCTGGTTACCGATCGCCGCAATATAGACGTTTCAGAATATATTGATAAATACCGCAGGACCGCTTGAAGGGCTGTCCGGAGACATGCCGTCCTTAGCCCGAGGGAAGGTCTGGGTGTCCACCTTTTGGTTGGGACAAGGAGAGGCTCCGAACGGTTCATGATGAAAATACGGATTGCCTTTTATAAATGTGGTGGATCATCATTCACATGGACCGCCAAGTCGATGTTGGCGAATTGAGCATACGATATGAGTCTTGAGTTTCTTGTGCAGCGGCAGGCCTCGAGTTTCGAAAGTCCTTTCAAGAACTTCGAAACCGTGACTCTGGAAGGTGAAATCCGTACGGATCCGATAACGGGCCACGTATGCCGGGTGGTGCCTTTCAGACTCAAACGTTTTGAGGCGCGAGACCTGACGGAACTGATCGAAAGATCTCGAAAGATTTGCCCTTTCTGTCCCGAATGTGTGTTTGATAAAACGACCCGGTTTACATCGGATTTCGGAGCACCCGGAGGACGTATTAAAAGCGGCTCGGCGATCATGTTTCCCAACGCGTTTCCCTACGCCGAGTACAGTGCGGTGGTGGTTCTCGGACCCGAACATTTTGTCGATCCTGCCTCCTTTACTCCTGGGATGTTCGTAGACGGGTTCAACGCGTCCAACGTATACCTTCAGCTCGTGCTCGATCGTTCTCCCGATGTTACGTTCGCCTCCGTCAACGCCAATTACATGCCGCTGTCCGGCGCGGGTCTGATCCATCCCCATCTGCAGGTCCTGGCCACGGATAAGCCCACGCGTTACCATGAGAAACTGATTCGAGCAGCCGACGCTCGGGACGGGAACCGGCCATCGGCCCTCTTTCTCGAACTCCTCGAAACAGAGGAGCATGCCGGAGAACGCTACGTTGGACGCACCGGAGCCGTGCACTGGCTGTCGGCGTTCGCGCCAACCGGAATGTACGACGTCTGGGGCCTTTATCCGGAAGGCCCTTCTTTCATCGAAATGGATCAGTCTGTTTACCATGACTTTGCGGACGGTCTATGTCGGGTGCTCCGGTTCTTCGGAAGTAAGTACATCCAGAGTTATAACCTGGCGCTTTATACCTGTTCAAAAACTGAGAGAACCCCGACGTTTCACCTGGCTCGCGTGGTTCCAAGGGTCAACCTCCCCGGATTCGACGTGTCCGATATCAACTATTTCGAGCGATTGCACGATGAGTCGCTTACGTTTTTCACACCCGAAGAAGCTGCGAAGGAGATGCGAGGGTTCTTTTAGAATCGGTCCGGACATCTCGAGTCGTTTCCCCTGATCGGCGTTCCCCGGATTGCCGACATCCGAGCCCTTATCCCCTCACGAAACCACGTATTCCCTACGGGCCGCACACACCGACGATCGTACGGGAACGCATAGGGACTTCCACACCCTGACCTTGGGCGACAATGACACGGATTAACACAAGCGACAGATTACACGATTTCGATGTAATCGTGATCGGGGCAGGACACGCCGGCTGCGAGGCGGCTCTGGCCTCGGCTCGCATGGGCTGCCGCACCCTGCTCATGACAATCAATGTGGATCACATTGCGGCCATGAGTTGCAACCCTGCGGTTGGAGGGCTCGCCAAAGGGCATCTGGTAAAAGAGATCGATGCGCTGGGCGGTCAGATGGCGAAAATCATCGATCGGTCGGGCATACAGTTTCGCCGGTTGAACACGAAAAAGGGACCCGCGGTTCAGTCCTCCAGAGCCCAGGCGGACATGGATCTCTACAAGCGAGCGATGCGGTGCGTCCTGGAACAACAGGAGAACCTGGTGATCAATCAGGCCATGGCGGATCGCCTGCTGGTGAAAGCCCGGTCTATCGAGGGCGTGGAGAACAGCCTGGGACAACGGTTCATGGCGCCCAACGTCATCCTCACCACGGGTACGTTTCTGCACGGCTTGATCCACGTCGGCCTCAGGAACTTTCCGGCCGGTCGAATGGGGGACCCACCCAGCAACACGCTTTCGGATTGTCTCGGAGACCTGGGATTTCACGTCGAACGGCTCAAGACGGGCACCACTCCTCGCCTGAACGGCCGCACCATAGATTACGCGGGGCTCGAACCCCAACACGGTGACCGAAATCCGCGGCCTTTCTCTTTTTCAACAAAAAGCATCGATCGCGACCAAGTCCCGTGTCATATCGCCTATACCAATGAAAGAACGCACGAAATCATTTTGAGCTCCCTGGATCAATCTCCCCTGTATGCCGGTGTAATCAAAGGCACGGGAGCACGCTACTGTCCTTCCATCGAGGACAAGGTGGTGCGCTTCCGGGAGAAGCCAAGACACCAGATCTTCCTGGAGCCGGAAGGCCTGGAAACCGAGGAAGTATACCCCAACGGCATACCCACTTCCCTCCCTGTCGAAGCTCAGATTCGTATGGTGCATTCGGTCAGGGGTCTGGAAAAAGCGGAGATCGTTCGACCCGGATACGCCATCGAATACGACTACGTGGACCCGATTCATCTGAAGCATTCGCTGGAAGCCAAGGCCGTGAGTGGACTTTTTTTCGCCGGACAAATCAACGGAACGTCAGGCTACGAGGAAGCCGCCTCCCAGGGCCTGATGGCGGGTATCAACGCGGCGCTTCGAACCATGGGACAGGAGCCGTTTATCCTGGGGCGCTCGGACGCGTACATCGGCGTTCTAGTGGACGATCTGGTCACGCGGGGCACCAAAGAACCTTATCGAATGTTCACGAGTCGAGCGGAATATCGGCTTCTGCTCCGGGAAGACAACGCAGACATCCGGTTGCGAGATAAGGGGAGGATCCTGGGCCTGGTGGACGATCACGAGTATTCCGCGTTTCTGGAAAAACGAAAGCAGATTGACGCCACGCTGGAACGACTGCGGGGGCAACGGCTTCAGCCGACTGCAACGGTGAACGATCGCCTTCAGGAACTGGGTACGGCTCCCCTGTACAATCCCGCGACCCTGGCGGATATCCTTCGTCGCCCTGAAATGGTTCTATCAAAACTGGCGTTGTTCGACGAATCTCTGATGGACCTCGAGCCGGCGGTGACCGAACAAGTGGAAATCCAGATCAAATACGAAGGCTACCTTCGAAGGCAGGAAGAAGACGTATCACGGTTCAAGAAGGCGGAATCGGAACTCATACCTGAAGATATGGAGTTTGGAGGAATCCCGGGTCTGTCCAACGAAATGCAGGAAAAACTGACTAACATCCGGCCCCGTTCCTTGGGCCAGGCTTCCCGTATCTCGGGAGTCACCCCTGCTGCGTTGAGCATTCTTCAAGTGTGGATGAAGCGAAACTCGGTTAGAGCGTCCCATCAAGACAAGGTGTCCAATACCTGACCTGTAGCCGCCCGATAGACCCTGCGGATGGATCGCGCCGTTCGGGTGATGCGGCTGATTGATCAAGAGCGAGGACGGACCCATGAACCCTCTTAACAAAGTACTATTCGTGATTCTTATCCTCGTGACGGCGGCCGGGTGCGCCGGCTCCGTCAAGGGCCTGCCCATTAATGACGGCGTGGAGAAATTCCCGCTTTACACGTCCGAATCCCGGGATCATGTGCAGGTTCAATACTTAGGAGTGGGCGGTTTTCTGATCCGGAGGGGACAGCACGCTCTTCTCACTGCTCCTTTTTTCTCTAACCCTTCGATGTTTCGGGTCGCCTTTGGGAAAATTCAATCCGATCCCTTGCTCATAGAGAAGTTTCTCCCCACGGTGTTCGACGTACGCCATATTCTGGTGGCTCATACGCATTACGACCACTTGATGGACATCCCCTACATTGCTCAGTACCGATCCCCGTACGCGAAGATCTACGGGTGTCCAACCGCGAAAAACATTTTGGGCTCCGTTCTGCCGGAAGACCGCCTGGTTGCGATACCACCCGACGCATTCGCCAAGCCTGCGGGCATACTTGAAAGCTCTCCCGAGGGTGCGCCCGGTAAATGGTGGCCGGAGGAAGGCGGTGGGATCCGGTTCATGGCGATTGAATCGGAACATGCCCCCCATTTCTGCGCCTACGATCACGCTCTCTGCGTGCGCCTTTTTTCCGGCAAGGTCGAGAAACAGCTCAAGACTCTTCCCTACACCGCCTATGGATGGAAGGAAGGGGATACCGTCACTTATCTCATCGATTTTCTGGGACCGGACGGCAAGCGGGTGGATTTCCGGATCTTCTATCAGGATGCCGCCGCCACGGCGCCGTATGGCATTCCTCCGCAATCGGGGCTTTTGGACCAGAAACGGATTGATCTGGCCATACTCTGCGTGCCGGGCTTTAATGAGGTCGAGGGTTATCCGGAGGGAATCATCGAAGCAACCAGGCCACGTTTTGTACTATTGGCCCATTGGGAGGATTTTTTCAGACCCCCGTCCGATGACCCGGACGACTTGAGGGTTGTCCCCGGCTCCAATCCGACGATATTCATCGATAGGATGAAGCCCCTTTTGCCCCCGGATGCCGATTATGCCCTTCCACGCCCCGGCGCCGGATTTCGATTCAGGGTGGTTGACTCCGACTAAGCCTTTCTTCCGGTTCCGTGCGACAACGATCCGGCCACCCGGCAGACCAGCATACTAGGCCTGGTCGCAGCTCACTTCCTTTTCACCGAACACATCGGCGGTAAATACGTAGATTTCCGTCTCCTTGTCTTTCCATGCGTTCCTCGGCAGACAAGCTTTCAAGCAAGTATGGTCCAGAAAGGTGTCCCGATCCCATCCATACTGCGTGGCCACCTGAGGCAAAAGTACTCCTCTGCAGTTCCTGCGAATGATATAGATCCCGTGGGCGCCCACTTCCACTTCGCATGGATCATAGATCCGTCTCAGCGGAGAAAGCACGGAGATTTCAAAGTCAACCTCATCGATTTCATATTTTTTCAACGGCGGAAACCGCGGGTCCTCGAAAGCGGCGCACGACGCCATGTTGCCGATTGTCTCGTAGAGAGGCCTGTCGCAGGTGAATACACCGATACATCCCCGCAAGGCCCCTTTTTTGTGCAACGATACAAAGGCTCCACACCGACATGAAAGCTCCTCGTTTTCAGGATCCTTCGCGACACTGCAAGCACCTTCGAGACGGTCTTTCACTGACTTTCTTGCTATACGCAACAATTCATTTTTCGCGTTTTCGGTCATGTTATGCTCTTGCATTCCAAAACTCCGATCTGTCGTATCTACGAACGTATTTTAAATGTACTATAGGTACGATGTTGATACCTGTCAAAAGGTGATCAGATGTTGGAAGGTGGGAGACGGCGACCCCGGTCCCAGAATGACCCTTCCTCCGGCGTAGCCCACACATCCATGAGGAAGGCGCACTCCAAAGCCTTTAGGAACGTTTCAGCAACACCTTTCCAACTGGAGCTGGAGCGCGCGCCGATAAGACACGAGGCTGGTACGATACGCGCAACCACTTGAATATCCTGCCGGGCTTGCGGGGGACATGGATGCAAGTGTGTGCGTCCGCCAAAACTCCGGCGCCTCGGGATTATGAGTCATTTTCCATTTGGAAGATGACGTATACCATGAAAGATTAAAGGGTTATGCATTAACCCGATATACCGGCAGATGCCTTCGGCTTCTTGGCTTCGGTTTCTTATTGACAAGCGCCGACTCAAGTGGTAATTCTTATTACTTTAAATTCTCCGGCGCAAGGCTAACTACAAATCCCTTCTGCTTATTCGGACTCCGTGACTGGTGTCTCGACGCGTCCTTGCACCGGCTCAAAATACATCGGGAAGGAGGGACCGCAAGTTGAAGGCACTGGGCAAACATTTAATTTTGGAGTTCTATGGATGTACGCCGGAAGCGCTAAATGACAAAGAGAAGATAGAAACCACACTGGTGGAAGCCGCGGTTAACGCCGGAGCTGAGGTCATTCATCCCTTTTTTCACCAGTTCTCTCCTCACGGCGTCAGTGGCGTCGTAGTCATCGCAGAATCTCACCTATCCATACATACTTGGCCCGAATACGGTTACGCAGCGGTGGATGTGTTCGTGTGCGGGGATTACGTGGACTGCGACCGGGCATACGAAACCATTCGGACCGAACTGGGGGCCAAGAGCACGCAAGTCATCGAATTCAAGCGAGGCGCGCTCGACATCCCAAAAGAGGAACTTCGACACAAGTGACCCCATGAAACCAGACCGGCCGGAGTTTGCGGCTGGTGTTCTCAACGCCTCGAGCGAATGGAATATAGGAGCATCGATTGACGTGGCGTGAACGGTATCGCAAAGAGCAGGCATGGGGGATCCTCTCCAGCGTGGACATCCGTGGATGCAAGACAGAGCGCATTACGGACGAACGTGTGGTTCGAGATTTCGCCTCCGCGCTGTGCAAAGTGATCGATATGAAGGCTTACGGAGACCCCTTGGTGGTCCACTTCGGCACAGGGGAAGTCGAAGGTTTTTCCCTGGTCCAGTTGATCGAAACTTCTCTTATCAGCGGGCATTTTGCCAACGAATCCAACCGAGCCTTCATAGACATATTCAGCTGCAGGTATTACGAGCCCGAAGCGGCGGCCCGCTTTTGCTTGGAATACTTTCAGGGCGAACAATACGGCCTGAATGTTCAACTCCGAAAATAGGTATCGGGATGCTCGAAATGTTCAAACACGCAATGGCCAAACTCGGAACAACCATGGACTTATGGTTCGAAGAGAAGATCGAAATCGGATTTGGAACCACCTTGCGTGTCCGTGTCGAAGAATCACTGTGTCACTTCAGATCGGATTTTCAGGACATTGCCGTGCTGAAAACATCCCGATTGGGCCGAATGCTGGTCCTTGACGGGATCATCATGGTGACCGAGTTCGACGAGTTCGCTTATCATGAAATGATGGTGCACGTCCCCATGCTGGTCCACCCGAATCCCGCACATGTCCTCATCATCGGAGGCGGCGACGGAGGCGCGGTGCGCGAGGTGTTAAGGCATCCAGGGGTCAAGGAAGTGCATCTTTGCGAGATCGATCCTCAAGTGGTGGAAGTCTCCAAGAAGTATCTTCCCCGCCTGGCATCGCGGCTGGACGATCCGAGGGTGGCCGTGCACTATGCCGACGGCGCCAAGTTTGTCGAGGATCATCCCGGCCGATTCGACGTGATCATTGTGGATTCCACCGATCCGTCCGGACCGGGTGAAGTCCTATTCAAGGAACCCTTCTACCGTAACGCGCGTAACGCCCTGACGGAAGATGGGATCGTCGTTGCCCAGTGCGAGTCGTTTTTTTATCATAGAGAGGTGATCAGCAGTCTTTTTTCCTTCCTGGGAGGCATATTCCCGAGCTGCCATTACTATTACAGCATGGTTCCAACATACCCCAGCGGGATCATCGGATTCTCTTTCGGATCCAAGAAATTGCATCCGGTGGAAGATTACCAAGAGGCCCGTTTCCAGGCCCTGGAGGGCCTGAGATATTACAACCCTGAGGTTCACAGAGCGGCTTTCAAGCTCCCTACTTTCGCACAAAAGACGTGTAGTCCTCCTTCCAATACCGCTTCCTGATAGAGAGGGTAATCCGCGACATGAAGATGATCGCTCCGTCCTTGTTATCCGCGGACTTCACCAAACTCGGAGAAGAAATCGACCGGATTCAGCGTGCAGGCGCCGATCTGATACATGTGGACGTAATGGACGGACACTTTGTACCCAATATCACCTTCGGTCCTCCGGTGGTCCGCAGCATTAAGCGCGTGGCCGACCTGCCCCTGGACGTTCATCTGATGATCGAGAATCCCGACGCCTACATTCCCGCCTTCGCCGAGGCCGGATCGGATTATATTACCGTACACTCGGAAGCCGGCATACACCTGAATCGGACGCTTCAACTCATCAAAGAATGCGGTGCGCATCCTTCGGTATGTTTGAACCCTTCTTCTCCGCTTTCTCACCTGGAGTATGTGTTGGAATACGTGGACATGGTGCTTCTGATGAGTGTGAATCCTGGATTCGGCGGGCAACGCTTCATTCCAAACGTGCTTCAGAAAATCGAACGCCTGAAACAGACCATCAGCGATAAGGGGCTCAACGTACTCGTCGAGGTGGATGGAGGGGTCGATCTGGGCACGATCGGATCCGTCGCCCGAGCCGGAGCGGACGTGTTTGTCTCCGGCTCCGGTATCTTCAACAGCAGGAATTACGCCGAAACCATCCGCAGCATGAAAGTCATCATCGAATCCGAAGGCGGTCGTTGAAGCTTCCCTGCTTGTGATCAATCCATTGAGCAGGAATCCCCCCGGGGAATCTCACCTTGCCCCCGAGAACGCCCGTTTCACAGAGATGCACGCAGGCCGGCCCCATCCTCTCCGCTTTCCAACAAAGACAGGAGCCGCGACACCGTTTTTTCGGTTGAGTGGTTCCGCGCCGCCTCCACGGCTCGAGCCGACAGTCGCCGTCGCAGGTCCGGATCCCTCATCAACCGGATAACGGCCGCGGCCATTGGTTCAGGTGAAGACGGAGGAACAAACAGCGCAAAATCGCTTCGGGAATCGAAACCTCGAAACGAGGAAATCTCCGTCAGCACTGAAGGAAGGCCGCAGGCCAAAGCTTCAAGGGCAGGCAGGCCGAAACCTTCGGCTTCCAAGGAAGGCGAAACGGCCAGATGGGACGAACGATACAAGCGGGAAATCACCTCGGGCCGCACATTCACATAGTAATTCCCCTCGAAACCATAGCGCCGCTCCTCTTCGCTCTGGGGAAGCTGCGAAACCCGAAGGAGCCGAAACACCAATCCCTTTTCACGCACCATGTCCAAAGCCTGGAGCGCGAACGGGATACCTTTGAAATCGGCTTCGTAGATTCCCACCAAGATGACTGTTGGAACCGCCGGGAACGGACGGCGATCCTCCGGGTAGAACAAGGTGTTGTCGAAGGTCTGCCCGATACACACGGCAAATTGACCGAAGCGATTGGAAATCAGTTCAACGAGGTGAGGCGACACGGTTATCTTCCAAGTCGGCAACCGGTACACCCGGTCGATCTGGGGCGCCAGATGCCGGTTAACGGCGTAGTCGGCCTCGAATCCCTGGCAGAAATGCACTACCCTGCCCCTGGCGGACTCCACTGCCGGAGCCACGGTTTCCCAAAATGTGGCGATGATATAATCCGAGGAAGGGATGACCTCACGGGTGAACGCAGGCACGTGAACAAAGGGAGACTCGACTTCGAACCAATCCGGCTCGGGTCCCTTCGAGAGAACAACGACATCCACACCTCTCCGGTAGAGTTCATTCGCCTGTTCGAGTACGACTTTCACTCCGCCCCAGAGATCGGTTCCTTCAAGTAGGTAGCATATTTTCATGTCGGTTTTATCTGCCCGGTGGAAAGCCGCTGAAATCCGTTCACCGTCGCCGCAACCAAATGCTGGAACCCTTGTCGATCATGCACAGCGGCATCGTCCGCTCTAGACGGGCTCCGTGAAAGCCCGTCAGATACGTAGTGAACAGTACAATCTCGAAATGCGCATTGTATTGCAGAAACGCCCTTAACAGATACGATTCGTTCCAAGCCCGGCCTGCATATACCCATTCCTTCGGATACTCGAATGGGAAGAAAATGTCGTGGAAGTGAATGAAGACGTCCGCGGAAAGGTTCGGGAGCACCTCAAAGAGAACATAATTGACGTCACTTCCCACCTTGCTCACGTGCGAAGAATCGATGAACAGAATGTCACGGCGCCCCAACGTCCGAAATTCATCGACGTTCACATCCTGTATTCGCTTCTCAATAACGCGTATATGTTCATGATCGTCCTTTCGGAGAAGTGCGCGAAGCATTTGCGGATGAGGATCGATGAAGGTGCACTCTACGGATCCATCAGAGTGTAGTTCGTTCGTATCCAACATAATACAGGAAGAGTAGCCGGATCCGACCTCGATAATCCTTTTCGGTCTGAGGTGACGGAGCATGCAGTAGAGAAAGACGCCATCCGCGTAACCATAATTGGGATTTTCGAAAAAGTACCTCCGCCGGCTGCGCGGCCGTTTTCCGAGGAGCCGCTCTCCTTTCTCTTGGATGGCCTTCTTCTCGGTTTCGTCCTTTGCTCGCTCGTACCATTCCCGAAGAGCCATCAATTCACTATAGATCTCCCGATCCTGGGTATAAGGCAACTCGCTGTAAAACACCTCGAGCTGATCCAGCAGCCTCAACTGGTATTCTTTGTTCAGATCAACGCCCGGAATGATTTCGGACTTGAACTCAAAAATCCGTTGCTCATCTTTCCGTATTTCGGTAATGGATGGGATCGGCGAGTGAAAGTGGCCGGGAGGCGCGAAAAGAGTGCGGTTCGACGTCGAATTCTCGGCGTCAACCTGAGCCTGCGCGGCGGACACAAAAGATCTCCTGGCCGGCGAAACCCGGTTAAGAAGCGCTTCGATCATCCCTCTCATGGGCCACATGTCACGGATGTGTTCGGCAAAGGGGTCCATTCGGACGGAGGCGATGGATACATGATTCACCCGAAACGGTCGTCCTCAGCTTTGAACAGACCCTTAATCAAGTGATGGAACAAAAAAAGGACCCGCTTTGCGCACTCTCGTGCACTCCCAAAAGCGTGTCCTCTAGGTGATTCGGAGTCGGTCAATTCCTGGAGTCCGGCTTTAAGTCCTGGAATATCGGCGATACGTCCGCCGTAGTTCCTCCGTCGGCACTAGGCCGACCGGGGGCTTGTTACTGAAACAGCTCCCTCGGAACGCGCCTAAGAGCGTCCATGGCCTCTCCGTCCGGTCTTACCATGCGTTCGCGAACCCACATCATGGTGTTTTCGTTGCCGCTTCGAACGGTTATCCAGCCGCCTCCGCCCCCGCTGACGAATCCGCTGGGAACCACTTGACTCAGTCTGATGATATTCACCTGATGAGGCAAGGGCGTGCCCGATGAAATAACATTTTCGTCTTCGTCCCAGACCAGGAAGGAAACGCTGTAATTCGAGTCTGCGGTTTCGGTCCACACGGCCAGAGTAGCGTCCGAACCCTCGGAGTCCGCGATATAATAGCGAACATAGAAGTCCAGGCTAGCGCTGTCGCCCGTATCCACCACTCCGTACCGGATCAATTCTTCGATATCGTCCTGAGCCGCAGCCGTAAAACGCTCGTACCCATCCTCGTCGACAAGGTTGTTCACCACTTCCATGGTGTCGGGATCCGTGTACTCGAAGATCTCGTCGACCTCTCCGTATTGCACGTGGAGACCGTTCATGCCGGCCAGGGCCCCCTTAGGCAAGTCGATGTAATAAACATAGCATAGCAAAACGTTTCCCTGCCGCTCTTCGAACTCATCGCGCTGCCCCGCAGGGACCGTAGGCACCTGTGCGTCGACAAAAACTTCTCCGCGAAAAAAGCTCTCGCCGTCTTCTTCCACTCGAAGAAGGCCCGGAGCGGCGGACGGCATCTTGCTGATAAGCTCGCGCATGCTGAACCCTTCCACGTCGCCACCGGTCAGGGTCAGGGCAAAATTATAGACGTGTTCGGTGTCTCTGTCGGTCACTACGATATGAGTTCTGACATCCCGATCAATGACATTGACCAAGACCACCAGAAAGTCATTGGTCCCATTCTCTTCGACGTCGAAAAACGGCACAATGATACGGTTTGCCGGCGCATCGTCCGGAAGCCCAAGAAGCTGCGCGTAGGTCATGGATGAAATCAACAGTATGGAAACCACCAATCCAAGAATCACTTTAGCTCTGCTCATTGAAACCTCCCTGCAACGCGGTACTCGAATATACTCGTAAATAAGGAGGCCGTGAGGCCTCCTTTCGGATACCCAAACGCCTTGTCACGAAGCTATTTGTCCGCGGAATACCAACCGCCACCGGATTTCTTCCCGAATTTTCCGGCGCGGATCATGTTCTTCAACAAAGTGGGCGACACCCACTTGTTTTCCTTGTTCAACTCCTTGGAGAAATATTCCGCTACAAAGTAACAAATGTCAATCCCCGTGAGGTCCATCAGTTCAAAAGGCCCCATTGGATAGTTTAGACCCGCTTTGACCGCCTTGTCCACATCTTCCACCGAAGCGATACCCTCTTCCACGATACGGATGGCCTCTATCATGTGGGGAATCATGATTCGGTTTACGATGAATCCGGGCGAATCCTTCTTCACCTCCACGGTGACTTTGCCCATTTTCTCGGCCAATTCCTTGGTTACACGAACCGTCTCGTCATCCGTCTCGAGCCCGCGAATCACCTCGACCAGTCTCATGATCGGCACCGGATTAAAGAAATGCATACCCACCACTTTGCCCGGTCGTCGGGTAGCGGCGCCGATTTCCGTGAGGGACATGGAAGAGGTGTTGGAGGCCAGAATCACGTCCGGCCGGCACACAGAGTCCAACTCCTTGAACACGCGCTTTTTGAGTTCAATATCCTCGAGGACGGCTTCGATCACAAAATCCACACCGGCCAGATCCTTCATCTGTGTGGCGCCTTTGATCCGACGGGTAACGGCGTTCTTTTCTTCCTCCGTCATTTTGCCCTTCTGAACGCTCTTGGTTAAGAAGTTGTCGATCAGGCTGAGTCCGTTTTTGACGAACCGTTCTTCAACATCCAGCAAGATTACATCGCACCCTATGCGCGCCGATACCATAGCGATACCATGCCCCATCGTGCCCGCGCCTAAAACGCCGATCTTGTTTATCTCCATCTCGTATCTCCTTTCAGGTTGGGATGCGTTTGCATCGAGATAAGGTCCTCCGTATCCTGTAGTAGTCCTGCAGAATACGTCTGTGGTCAAAAGCAAGGTTGTGAGGAAGATTATGTTCCTTGAACAGCCCTGAATCGGCCGCATCGTCGCCCGCCCGGGGCCGGCCTTGGGCTTTTGCGGCGAATACCACGGATAAGGTGTGACGCCGCGGATCTCGGGCCGGATCCGAGTACACCCCCACCAGATCCAGCAGGTTTACATCGAGGCCTGTTTCTTCTTTGGCCTCCCGGAGGGCCGCGTTTTCCACGGTTTCTCCGTGCTCGACAAAGCCGCCGGGCAAAGCCCATCCCAACGGCGGATTCTTCCGGTCAATCAAGACGATGAATTCGTCCTCCAACTCGATGATCACATCCACTGCGGGCAACGGGTTACGGTAAACTTGGACTACTGCGCCGCACCTGGGACACAGCAGTTGAGACGGGGGCAAGGACTTGCTGTCATCAGACGGCATAAGCCAGATTCTCGAAGCGTGTAAACTTGCTCAAGAACGCGAGATTGACATTGCCGGTGGGACCGTTTCTCTGTTTTCCGACGATCACTTCCGCGATCCCCCGGTTGGGGTTGTCATCGCTCTTGTTGTACACTTCGTCACGATAGATGAATGCGATCACGTCCGCATCCTGTTCGATGGCTCCCGACTCACGTAAGTCCGATAATAAGGGCCTTTTATCGTGCCGTTCCTCGACCTTGCGGTTCAGCTGCGACAGGGCGATGACAGGAATGCTCAACTCCTTGGCCAGCGCCTTCAATCCCTGGGAAATTTCGGAAATTTCCTGCTCCCGGCGGTCGACGTTCTGGCGGCCGCGCATAAGCTGAAGGTAGTCCACGACAACGAGGCCGACTCCCTTGTCCAGCATCAGGCGCCGGGACTTGGCTCGCACCTCCAGGACATTCAGGGCAGGCGTGTCATCGATATAGATGGGCGCTTCGCTCAACAGGCTGGCCGCCTCGATCAAACGCATGAAATCGCCCTCTTCCAGGAAACCGGTTCGTGCGCTGCCGCTGTCTACTCTCGCTTCAGAGCACAACATGCGGAGACCCAATTGCTCTTTGGACATCTCCAGAGAAAAGATGGCCACGGGAATGTTGCCGTGTATGGCGGCATGCCGGCACACATCCAGCGCCAGGGCCGTCTTCCCCATGCTCGGCCTGCCGGCGATGATGATCAAATCGCCCCGCTGGAACCCGGCCGTAATCTTATCCAGGTCCTTGAAGCCCGACGGCACGCCGGTCACCACTTCCTTGCGCTGGTAGGCCGATTCGAGGGTTTTGATGTTTTCTTTGATGATCCTGTTCAGATCGAAAAAGGACGGTTTGATGCGGCTTCCGGAAATCTGGAAAATGGATTGCTCGACCTCGTCGAGCAGGCGCTCCACGTCTTCCGTGAAATCGTAAGCCCGGGCGGCAATCTCTGTCCCCTTATCGATGATCGAACGCAGCAGCGCTTTTTCATGCACGATCCGGGCATAGTTGGAAACATTGGCCGCCGTGACCACTGCGCCGGCAAGAGCGGAAAGGTAGGTGGCCCCGCCGACTCTATCGAGCTGCTGCTTTTTTCTCAAACGCTCCGTGAGGGTGACCACGTCGATGGGTTCACCGTCTTCGTAGAGATCCAGCATGCCTTCAAAAATCAGCGCGTGGCTTTCGCGGTAAAAATGAATAGGCGTCAATAGCTCGGCGACTTTGTGCATGGCCGCGGGGGCAATCAACACACCTCCCAGCACGGCCTGTTCCGCTTCGAGATTCTGCGGAGGGACTTTTGGCGGACCGACTTGGATTTTGTCGGTGACAGCCGCGGCGCGGGCCGCCATAGCCTTACTCCTTGACTACGTTAACCGTCAGTTCGGCCACAACGTCCGGATGAAGCTTAACGGAGACTTTCGTCTCCCCGAGGGTCTTGATCGGTTCATCAAGAAGGATCTTCTTCCGGTCGATCTCGATGCCCTGATTTAGCAGGTTCTTTGCAATATCCATGTTGGTAATGGAACCGTACAATCGATCCCCTTCGCCCGCTTTGGCCCGGATGGTGCTCGTTATGGATTCGATCTTGCGCGCCACCTCTTCCGCCAAATCGCGCTCGCGAATCAGGGACGCTTCAATGACGTAGCGTTCGTTTTCAAGCTGTCTAATATTCACGTCGGTGGCCGGTACGGCCAGTCCCTTCGGAATCAGGAAGTTTCGAGCATAGCCGGGTTTCACGTTCACAATCTTGCCGCGTACTCCCAAGGAGTCGATCGTTTCTTTCAGAATTAGCTTCACGTCTTTCCCTCCGTCTTGAACGGATCTTTACTCCAATGTAAATAGGTTCAAAGCCATCATGATTCGCACTGAATTCCGGGCTTCACTTCTAACCGTTTTCGTTAAGGGGGTCCATCGCATTCTTCCCTATCCGGCGGATGTTAAACCAGACGTCGAATACGCCCAGACCAATGACCAGCAATGTGGCCACTTCCTGGAACAGGATAAAAGCGTACCCGATGCCCCGGATGAATTTCGGAATCTGTTTACGGTCAAAGAAGAAAGCGACAATGGATAGCCCCTGAAAAAAATAGACCAGCAAGACAACGAGCAGCACATTCATGCCAATGGCTTTGGGAACCGGACCGGACAACAGCAGCAGGCAGCCGGCGCTTACCAAAACCCATATCAAAGGATCCGGAGCCTGCCATTCCTTGAGGTGTTCCCAAGCCTTTGAAAACAGCCCCTTCATCGGGTCAATCTTTCGGGCGATCACCAGCGTTATCCACGCCATCACCGCGAAACCTATGACGAACAGCGCCGGGAAAATGCGGAAGATGCTTTCCGTCAGCACTTTCGCCATTTCCTTGTACTCCGGGATCTGCTCCGCGGGGATCAATCCCACCGATCCGTAGGCCTCGAACGCGGCTTCCATGTTCACCTGGAGCTGGGCCCTGAACGATTCGAAAAAGGGAACACCGTCCGCGCCCGTGCTCCAAGTCGACATCACCGCAAAAAGAGCGATCAGACACCCGATGGTCGAAAACGCGATGCACCGGCCGACGGGGTACCCTGCCAGCAGGAATTCTCCGAGCAGAATTCCGAGTAGCGTCGGTGTGGCGAGCACCATCAAAACGGGGAGAGAAATACTCCCCATTGTCACGAATCCGTAGAGAAACCAGACAGATATCCCGATGAGCGCCGCACGCCACCTCCCCGCCTTCCATCTGAGATACAATACGGGGAGAGGAATCAGCAGGGTGGCGACAATTCCGGCCACGAAATGCAACGAGGAGCACGCCACCAGTATCACCATGGCTAACGTCCCCAAGCCGAGTTCCCTGGAACTTGATTGGGACTTATGTGTCAAAGCAGTATCCTTGGCAACCTGTAAACAGCACCCTCCGCTTCGCCGGCGATCAACAAGACGAAGCTTCTGTTATGAATCAAACGCGGGCGCTCGGAAACTCCCTCGTTCTCCGGTTATCCCAATGTTCGTACGCCCCCGGGAATCCTACTGGGTCGCAGTGCTCGAAAAAGGCAACAAGGCAATAGACCGGGCGCGCTTGATGGCCCTGGTCAACTCCCTTTGATGCTTGGCGCAATTACCGGATATGCGCCGGGGAATAATCTTCCCGCGCTCTGTAGTGAAATGCCTGAGGTTCTGGGAATCTTTGTAATCAATCTCTAAATTGTCGGTGCAAAACCGGCATACTTTCCTGCGGTGAAATACTCTTCGTCTTCTTTTAGTCGTCGGTCTTACCATGATTACGCTCCCTCTTCCACGGGTTCTAGTTCTTCGTGCTCGTCCGATTCGCTTTCATCCGGTTCCTCTTCTTCTTCTTCATCTTCCCGGGCTTCAGATTGCGCTTCGGCGGGTTCTTTCGACGGAGTCCCTTCCTCCACAACCGGCGGCGACGGTTTCTTTGGCTTCTGTTTCATCATCTCTTCAAGTGCTGCCGGGTCCACGTCCGTTTGCTTCAGCATACTGAAGAAACGGATCACGTTTTCGATCATCTTAAACGTGCGTTCAAGTTCTGCAAGCGCGTCCGATTTGGCCACATAGTCCAAGAGGACGTAATACCCCTTGCGGTGCTTCTTGACGATGTAAGCCAAGGTCCGGAGCCCCCACCGATCCTCACTGAGCACTTTTCCGCCGTGGTCGGTAATGACCTTGGTTAATCTTTGGCAGAGGGCCTCGATTTCGTCTTCCGGTAAGTCCGGTCTTAAAATGTAGATGGTCTCATAGCGTCTCATGAACAGTCTCCTTACGGATATAGCCCCTGACGGAGCAAGGAGTTACCCCGGATTCGAAACAATTCGAGAGTTCGAGTGCCCTATTCCGGGAGAAAAGAAGTTGTCTATCATCGGAGCAGGATCGCTGTCAAGGCTTATCAGATCCAAGGCCGATTTAGACCTTGCATCCCGATCCGCTTTGCCCTAAGAATACCATAATCAATTCAGGAGGGCCACATATGAACGTTGTGATCATCGGCGCGGTGGCTCTGGGACCCAAAACGGCTTGCCGACTGAAACGGTTGAAACCCGGAGCAAACGTACTTCTGGTGGATCGGGACCGGCTGATCTCCTATGGAGGCTGCGGCATCCCCTATTATGTGTCGGGGGACGTGGCCGATGCAAGCCAACTGCAAAGCACCAGCTTCCACATGTTGAGAGACGAATCTTTTTTCAAGAACGCCAAGGATGTGCGTGTACTGACCCGAACCGAGGCTGTCGCCATCGACCGGCGGCGCAAGAACGTTCTGGTCCGCAATCTGGATTCGGGTGAAGAACAAGAGCTTCCCTACGACAAGCTGGTGCTGGCCACGGGGGCTCGCGCACACCGTCTGCCCATACCGGGGGCGGACCAGGAAGGCGTGTTCACCGTTTCCAGCTTGAACGAAGCGATTTCGATAAAGAACCGTCTGACGACCGGAAAAATGGAAAAGGCGGTCGTTATCGGAGCGGGCGCCATCGGCCTCGAAATGGCGGAGGCTTTCTCGGATTTATGGGGAGTGGAGACTGCCGTCGTCGAAATCCAGGATCAGATCCTTCCCGGTGTCGCCGATCCCAACGTAGCCCGCATGGCTCAGAAACATATGGAGGAGAACAACGTTAGGTTCCACCTCGGAGAAACCATACAGGCCATCGAGCGCCGGGATTCGGGCCTGGTCGTCGTTACCGACCAACGCTCCCTGGAAACCGACGCCGTGATCATGGCCGTGGGGTTCCGTCCCAACTCCGATCTCGCCCGAGACGCCGGTCTCGAGGTGACCCCAAGGGGCGGAATCGTCGTCAACAGCCGGATGGAAACATCCGATCCCGACATCTACGCGGGGGGCGACTGCATCGAGGTCAAGCATCTCCTGACGGGAAAGCGCTTCCATCTGCCGTCCGGCTCCCTGGCCAATCGACAGGGCAGAATCATCGGCACGAACGTCGCAGGCGGTAACGCGACCTTCGAGGGTGTTGTGGGAAGCTTCATCGTCAAGCTGTTTGAAATCAGTTTCGGAAGCGTGGGGCTCAACGAAAAGCAGGCCAAAGCGGAAGGGTTCGATCCCGTTAGCGCCTTTGTGGTGCAGGGAGATCGCGCCCACTTCTATCCCGAAATGGAACTCATGTACCTCCAGCTGATCGTTGACCGAAAGACACGCCGGGTCCTGGGTCTGCAAGGCATCGGAGCCAAGAACGACGCTCTGGCGGCTAGAATCGACGCTGTGGCCGCCATACTCAAATATCAGCCCACCATCGAGGATATCAGTAACCTTGAAGTGGCCTATGCGCCGCCTTTTTCAGCCGCCATGGATATCCTGAACGCCGTCGCCAATACGGCGGATAACATTCTGGCTGAAAAGAACCGTATCTTGAACGTGGACGAGTTCGACAAACTCTTTCAGTGCCGACACGACGGCGATTTCATCTTTCTCGACGTCAGGGGACCGCAAAACGCCCAGCCCTACGTAGAACGATACCCCGCTTGCTGGATCAATATACCCCAGGACGAATTGCGTGAACGAATGGCGGAAGTGCCGAAAGACAAGAAGCTGATTCTGGTATGTAATTCGGGCGTTCGTTCGTATGAAGCACAGATCACACTGGAAGACGCCGGTATCGGAAACACGAGAAACCTTCAAGGCGGGGTGGCCGCGCTGAAAAAATGGGGCATCCATTTGACGGAATAATCCCGTACTCATCTGAATCCGTTCCACAGGGAGGCAGGGGAGTCTTATGGCGACGGAAAAGGAACAGAAGGACCTGGACGCATTTCTGAGCAGTTGGCCCGAAGATCAATCGGACCTCAAACGGGCTTACCTGGAGCTTATCGAAACGGTAAAGAGCAAACCGCCGGCTGCGTGGTCATTCGTTTCGCGGCCGGGAATCAGTTATTCGTTTCGCGCCCAAACGTCCGATTCGAAAACCGATCGCAAGCGGCCCGTGTTCTTTTTGATGGATGTGATCCCGGATCCGGAAGGGCCTTTCTGGCTCTCCGTCTGTTTTTACGAAGATGAGATCACGGACCCTGACGGAAAAGGCAACGCCATACCCAATGGCCTGTTTCAGGAAGCGGGCTACTGTTTCGACATGGACGACGGAGACCGAGAAACGCCGGCGTACTTGAAGCAACGGATCGACGAAGCGTACGCTGCGGCCATACAATGAAACTCAGCATGGATCCCGCCGAGTTTAACAAACCGGTTGGAACGAGGCGCCCGACGTCAAATGTTGAATCCTAAAACCCGGATCCGGCATGGTGGTCAGGGTGATAATGGTTATGTTATATGAGTAAGCTCAAAAAGATTTGCGTTGTTGACGGGCAGGGTGGAGGTATCGGCAGTACGATCGTCAAGCGTCTGAAAGAGACGTACGGCGAACGGGTCGACATCATTGCCCTGGGTACCAATGCCATCGCAACGGCCCAGATGATGAAGGCTCGAGCCAACCGGGGCGCCACCGGCGAAAATGCCATTCGTGTAACCGCGGCCACGGCCGACGCCATTATCGGCCCTGTGAGCATCGTTCTCGTGGACGCCATGATGGGCGAGGTCACCGCCGGCATCGCGGCGGCGATCTGCACCAGTCCGGCGAAAAAGTATTTGTTGCCCCTGACCCAGGAACCCGTCGAGATTATCGGAGCGCGGCCCGAACCGCTGCCCCATCTGGTGGATATCATAGTGAACGAAAGAATGAAGGAGTTGATTGAATAAATGTGTGAAGCAACGGCCTATCTGATCAGAAACGGAAAAGAGGAGAAGCTGCTGGAAAGCGTGGACATCGTGGAGCCCGATAACGGCAAGCTTCGTATCGTCAACATCTTTGGTGAACAAAAGCTCGTTGACGCCAAGATCAAGAAACTGAACCTGGTGGAACACAAAATCGTTCTGGAGTAAATGAGCAAAGCGCCTCTTCCCGGAACCTGCCGTCCCATCGAGCATACGGCGGACCTCGGCCTTGAATTCGAAGCGCCGACGATCGAAGGTCTTTTTCAAACCGCCGGCCTCGCGCTTTTCCGCGAGATGGTCTCCGGCGATAGCGGCGTGGAGGCGACAAGCGGCTTCGTGGAAGTGTCGGGACTCGATCGGGAGGACCTTCTGATCCGCTTTCTGAACGAGCTTCTGTATCTGTTTGAAGAAGAACGACAGGTGATAGAGGATATTTCCGTACGGATGGAGTCCGAACGCCATCTACGGGCGGACATCGAGACCGTTCCCTTCGATCCGGAGGTCCACGAGGTGGTCGAGGACATCAAAGCAGCCACCTACCACCGGATCCATATCCGAAAGAACCGCACATGGAAAGCCACGGTCATTTTCGATGTCTGATTCCGCGTATCTATAGTTGCCGGAAGAAAGAAGTCGTCGGATTCCACGTAGAGCCGCCGTTCCGCCCCCCCTCACGTCCACGACAATAAAGTTCATGATGGGCGATCCGATGAAACCGCCCACGAACCGGTTGATAAACTTCACTCAGGCTTCCATTAAAAAGCGACTCCATCGACTAACCGAGCCGACCGGTTAAAAGCGAAACACGCTTCCGGCCGAGGCCAGTTCGAAACGGTCTCCGAAATGCCTGGCCAGCTCAAGCGTGGCCTTCATGCCCGTGCAATGCGAAACGCCGAGCAATTTCACGGAAAACTCCTCGAACTTCTCAATGATTTCAGGCATGTCCTTGGAACCGACAAGCAGCAAATGGGTGCCCCCTAATATGGCTTTCAGCTTGTTCACGCCCATCTCGTTTTTGGCGTGATCGAGGATGTTGAGCACGCCCCCGTGGGCGCATCCCAGCACCAGCACCGGATCCTCGTCCGTTTCGATCAACAGGCTGGCGTCGTCCTCGATAGGATCGAGTTGTAAGGAACCTCCGCCGGGAAGCACGAGCCGGGGGTCCGAAGGCACATGATCCTGCTCCCGCTCGATGCCCACCAGAAACCACACGCCGGAAACGACCTCGATGCTCCGGTCCGTGAATCGGAAAACGGCTCCCAGTTGTTCCAGTTCTTCGCGAGGGTACGGACAACCGATATACCTGCCGGTATCGTTTGGATCCTCGGGGTTGCGGGCCATGTGCTTCGAAAACATGGCCGGATGAGCCACCACCTCGACACGCCCGACCTGTTCGAGAACCCACTTCAACCCACCGGTGTGATCGTAATGGCCGTGGCTCACCAGTATCTTGGTCAGCCCCTCGAGATTTCTGTCCAATTTCTTGAGATTATGCTCGATGGACAAAGCCGATCCGGCGTCAAAAAGCAGTTTTTCCCCGTTCCGTTCGATGAGCGCGCTGAAGCCGTGCTCTCCCATGAATCCGGGGGCTTTGATGCTGTTGTCACACAAAATGGAAACAATGGTCTCCATAGGATGCTCCTTCTTCGCTTGGTACAAAGCGGCAAATACGCTCTAACCGGGTACGTGTGGAACTCCTCTGAATTAACAGTTCTCCGTCGCGTTCGCAAGACTTCCCGAGTGGAGGCGCCTACCGCGGGGTGGCGCCGGTCTCAAAAGCATCCTTGGCCGGGTAAGCGAGCGTAACCCAGCACCGGACAGCTTGCTGTCTGGGTCCGAAGGACACGAGACCGCGGAAGCTCCGGCGGAACAATGTTCGCAATAGGCGTCGAGCCCCCGGCCGAAATGCAAAGTCGTTGCCTGAGCCTTCAAAATGTCCTACTATTCAGCGCCTAAAGATAGCTCACGTCCGCCGGGGCTATAACAGCGCCTTGCTGGAAAGGGCTTGACGCCCTGCAATCGGAACCCATTAGCGAATCAATGTTCCGGGTCTGCCTATGTCGCTTGTTGACACAGCCAAGCGTTTTGTTCTCAACCAGATGGTGGACGGTCGTCTTCGGGCTTTGGGAAAGCCGATCTACACCGTTGTCGTTGCTCAGGAACTCGTCGCCCAACGGATCCTGGATACACTCTGTGGAATCCCCCCTTCCTGTGACGAAACGTTGCTTCAGCACCTCACCGCTGTAGTAAAGACGTTTGAACGGCCGCACATGTTGAAGCGCTTGATCGCCAGTACGGAAAGGATCTGTCCGAGCCTCAAAATCGTTATTGCGGACGACAGCCGCTGTCCTTCGCAAATCAGTGGCGTGAACGTCATCCGTCTTCCCTATGACACCGGTATCTCATTTGGACGAAACGAAGCCCTGAAAGTTGTTTCAACAAAGTATGCGCTCATCATGGATGACGACTTTATCTTTTATCGCCGCACGGACCTTACGTCGGCCCTCACCCATATGGAGCGTAATCCCGAGATCGACATCATGGGCGGGGCGGTGGTGGATCTACCGCTGTTCAAAACGCCGGACTTCAGCAAAGTGGCCTTGTTTCCCACGAAAGCCGAGCCAACCAGACCCGTGGGTAGTGAGATTGGAGGGTTTCCCGTTTGCGACATGGTGGCGAATTTCTTCATCGGACGGACGGACCGCGTCGCGCACGTGGGTTGGGATCCCCGGTTGAAAAAAATGGAACACAAGGATTTCTTTACGCGGGCAAGAGGCATCCTGACCACTGTGTTCAATGCCGAGCTCAAGTGCCTGCACGCCCGAACCCCCTTTGACAAGGCCTACATGATGAAACGAAATGATGTGGACCGGGAGCGCAAGCTGTTAAGAGACCGGTATTCTGTTCGATAATGCCTCGCCGCTTTATCCTCCGTTCGTATCTTTTCACGGATGGCCTATCCTAAGGCGAACTCTTCGTATTTCTTTCCCAAATCGGTTGAAAGAAATTTTGTAACAAATTAGATTTACCTCTGTAACAATTTGCGAAGGGGTCTGAAGGGAGCCGGCTGAGGTTTTCATACAACTCAGCCATGCTTTTAGCATAAGCGCCTCCCGCAGGAGCCTGCCCTGAGCTTGGTGAAAGCCGTGAGCCTGTCGAACCGGTCGAAAGGTGGCGCCTGCTTCAAGGGTTTTGAAAGGGAGGGGAAAGGGGGAAAAACCTTCTCAAACGTTTTCCCCCCTGAACCATTCCCATAGCACAGGAACATCCATGTCTCGATGGCAATTCGATAAACGCGACTACCAACTGCTGGACATCGTCAACGACGTTCTCACACGCGACCAGTCCCGCAAGCACGCCCGAAAGCTGGTTTACCCTTACCTTCACCCCCATGGCATCAAGGAACTGGCCGAGTCGAGGGGATTGCGCATCGCTTTTGCAGTGGTTCACCTTCTGGAATCCCTCGAAACCGGCGAGCTCGACGATCGGCTGGACGCCCTGCGTTCACTACGTGAAGAGGTGCTGAGCACGGCCGTCGGCGCCCTCCCTCTGAATACCGCCCGCGTTCTTTTGACGATCATGAAGGAACTGGTGCGCGCCCACGGCGACGAGCGGCGCCAGCTCGAGTTGGCTCACGATTTTCGGACGGCCGCTGCGGGAAATCCGCGAATCGTCCGGAACCAGCTCCGCCGCTACCACCTTCTCGAAATGTCGGAAGCCTGGAACCAGGTGACCTTCGACGATCACGTGCATGACGTCAACACCAAAGGGCGCAAGTCCTCCAGTCATCTCATCATGGACGCATGGATCAAGGGAATCCGTCGTCTGAGGGTCATTTACTACAACTATCTGGAAGCCAAGTTCGCGGTCGAATTGCTTCAAGCGGCTGAAATCATGGGTATTACCGTACGAATCGGCATCGAGTTTTTCACGAGAATCCGAGACCGCTACGCCCAGATCATCTGGGTCCCCAGGGGCTTCCATGACGTTCAGGCCTTTCTGTGTTTTCTCGCCGAGGGACCGGTCGCTTCGTTTATGGAGGAAGGAAGGCGGGTCTCCCGTTTTCAGCAACGCTACGTTAACGCTGTCTTAAACGAATTCAATGTCCGTCACCGCCACGACATCAGCAAGGCGTTCGGTTTCGACATGCCGGAACTCGATCCCGCCGAGTTTTCCGCTTTTGTGGGTACGGGCCAGGCTTCCGTCGTTCATCTGGCTGAATTCATCCACAAAAAGATGCTCGCCCGGATGCGGACCCATGTCATTGCCCTGCGTGAGCGCTTCAAAACGGCCTCCGATAATGAGCGCGCCGGGATCGAGAACCTCCTGCAAAGCATGAACCGTATGGACACCGAAGCCATTATGGAGACGTTTCTCAAGCCTTCGGCCAATCCCCATATACCGAATCCGAACATCCCGGCCGAGGGCCCGGAGGCGCCGAGGCTTTTGAATCTCTCCGCCCGTCAGCTCATCGAGCGATTGAGTAAATTACATCCCGTCTACTACGTGACGCTCAATCTCACCAACCTCCGGGCGGAGGACGTGCTGGAGCTGCTGTACGACTGTGAAGGCGCCATATCGAGGCTCGAGATTTTCAACCTCAAAGACTACGCCGAAGGGAAGACGGCTCATTTCGAACAGATAAACGAGCTCCAGACGGCCATTAACGGCGGCAATGTGGTCCATCTCAAACGGATGATCCTATCCATGATCGATCGCCTGAACAGCGGCGGCGGCGATCCGGATCGCATCGCGAAGCTTCACGACATCCTGCACGACATCGGCAGTCTGAAAGACACCTACAAAGGCGCGCCTATAGAAGCACGTATCGGAAGTGATTCCACGGGGCGGGCCCCTCGAGTCCACGGTATGGGGCTGGCGATCAAGGAAACCCTGACGAAACGGGCGCGGAAAGAGATCGATCACCCAAAGGGCCCGGTACGGGATATCATCCCTGTCACTGCACAGGCTTTTCGCCGCACGACCCATCTGCCGAGAGGAGGGGAATCCAAGGCGGCGCGATCCTTTTTCAGATTCGTACGCCGTCTGCCCTGCGTAGGATTTCTTGCGGAAGCGCGCCGGGAAGACTGGGTCGTGGCGGAAGACTCGATCCGCCTGGAATCACCCGGAAACATCGTCACGTTGGGAGGCGTGCAAGCGGAAGTCAGCAACGGCCTGACCCTCGATCCTCCGACAACCAAAGCCGAGAAACGGGGTCTGTCCTGGAAATACCTCAACACCGGCGTCAAGAACGGCCTGAAGCTGTTGATCGGGTTCATTCCCGCCTTCCTGACCTTCTACTTGACCAAAGACTGGTGGCTCCTGGCCTACTTCGGAGCCTTCATCTGGTTCGGCATCACGGGGTTGCGGATCGTCCTCCAATCGGTCCTGGGAGGAGGCGGCATCCGCCGCTCTCCTCTTCTCAGGTGGGACGATTTTGTCAGCTGGGAACGCATCACCGATTCTCTGATGTATACGGGATTTTCCGTTCCCCTGCTCGATTACGTGGTCAAAACCGTACTGTTAGACCGCGGATTCGGCATCACCACGAGCACCAATCCTGCGGCATTGTACACAGTCATAGCCCTGGCCAACGGATTGTATATTTCGAGCCATAACGCCTTCCGGGGCTTCCCCAAAGGCGCTGTCTACGGGAACCTTTTTCGGACCCTGGTGTCCGTACCTATCGCCGTGGCGTTCAACACCATAGCCGGCGGAGCGCTGGCCTTTGCCGGCGTAATCGGCGTGGACGTCATCCTCCAGAAATGGGCCGCCGTCATCTCGAAGTTGGCCTCCGATTTGGTGGCCGGTTTTCTTGAAGGCACGGTCGACCGCTATCAGAATATCCGAATGCGGTGGAGGGATTACAGCAGCAAGCTCGTCAACCTGTTCGATACCTACGCGCAACTGGAACTGCTCTTCCCGGAAAAAGACGCGTCGGAACTGCTGCGCGAATCCCAGGAACTGGAAGCCCGGGCCGGGGGTGAACTCCGTGGCCTGCGTAAAATCATCATCATCAATGCCCTGGATCTTCTCTATTTCTGGATGCTCCAGCCCCGCGCCCGCGTGACCCTGCGAGCGATTCTGAGCACCCTCCCCCCCGAAGAGCGGCGGATCTTCATCGGATCCCAATCCATTCTTCGAGAACAGGAGGAAATCAGCCTGATGTTCGTGCACGGTCTCGTGGGAAAAAACTTCTCGAGGGCTCTTTCCTTTTACCTCGACCGCTCGGGGGAATACCTGGACGCCCTCAAGAAATGGGAAGAGCGTCCCCCGGCGGGATAACCAGCACATTGTGATCATGTAGTTGAAACGCCGTGATAATCAGCTACAATCATCCTCCGTTGCCGTTTCTTGCTAAAATATACGTCGTTTTGACATGGAGGGTTCTGTATTCATGGTGAAGAAAGAAGACGTCCGGATCGTCAGAACGGCCTGCCCCGCCCATTGCGGCATTGACGCCTGCGGAATCCTGGCTCACGTGCATGGAGACCGGGTCGTCAAGCTGGAACCGGCGGATTTTCCGGATCCCGGATACCGGAGAATCTGCCTGCGGGGGCTCTCGAGCCTGGACATCACCTACCATCCGGATCGTCTCAAGTACCCCATGAAGCGTGTGGGACAACGGGGCGAAGGGAAGTTCGAGCGCATATCCTGGGATGAGGCGTTGGGCACGGTGGCGACCCGTTTCCGGGAAATTGCATCCGAACACGGCGAGTCCTCCATTGGCTGGGTGCTGGGCGGTCCGGGCTCGGGCACGACCAAGTTCGGGGCGTATTTGAGGCTGGCCAGCCTGACTCAAGGCACTCGAGTGAGCACCTGGGGGTATGGAGACGCCGGACTCCCGTGCGGCACCCGGGTCGTTTTCGGCACTCACTTCCCTTACGAACTGCTGGCGGGATGGTCGGATCCGAATCTGATCATCGTCTGGGGCTCGAATCCGGGAGAAAGCGTTCCGCTGAATCAGATGCGGCGGATCATGGACGCCAAGGAGCGCGGCGCACGCCTGGTGGTGATCGATCCCAGGTTCACGGTCACGGCATCCAAAGCGGACGAGTATTTGGGTATCCGGCCGGGCACGGACGCCGCTCTCGCACTGGGTATGATACACGTGGTGCTCGAAAGGGGGCTGCAGGACGAGGCGTTCCTGCGGCTCCACACGGTGGCTCCCTACCTCGTTCGGACCGACACCGGCGCGCTCGTCCGAGGAAGGGACGTCGGACTGGTAGAAGGATCCGACTGCGTGGTATGGGACGAGCAGGGCCAGGGCCTAAAACCGGCCAAAGCTCAGGAAGTCACTGCGGCCCTGACAGGCCGCTATCGGGTAAACGGGTTGGAACTCAAGCCGTCCTTTCAGCTTCTGCAGGAACTCGCCGAAGCCTACCCTCCGGAAACAGCTTCCGGCATCACCGGTATTCCGGAGCAATTGATTATCCGCCTGGCCGAAGAAATGATCAACGCCCGGCCCGTTTCCATTGTAACGCACATGGGCCTCAGCCGGACCTATCACGGCGACCTCTCGATCCGGGCCGTGGCCGCCCTATCGAGCATCACCGGCAACGTCAGCCTCTCGTCCCGTTCCGGACATCGGCCCGTGGTGCTCAATTGGCAACCTTTCCTGCACGCCGATCCCTCGGGGCCGACCTCGAAACGCCTCGGCGTTCTCCAGATGTACGACGCCATTACCTCGGGTAAACCGTTTCCCATAAAAGCGGTCTGGATGGCGTTCATCAATTTCCTGAACCAGTGCGCCAACAGCAACCGGATCCGCAATGAAATCTTCCCGAATCTGGAATTCATAGCCGTAGCCGATCTTTTCATGACTCCAACGGCCCGATATGCGGATATTCTAATGCCGGCCTGTTCCTTCCTCGAGTTTTCGGACCTGATCATGGGGCCCCATCCGTATCTTCAGCTTCAGCGAAAAGTCGTCGAACCGCTCTACGAATCCAGGTCGGACGTGGATATTGCTTCCGGACTCGCGCGCAAAATGGGGCTCGGATCCTATTTCGATTTCGGAGAAGAAGGATTCATCAACCTGTTGCTGGACTCGGGCCATCCCTCCGTGGAGGGCATCGACGTGGAACGGCTGAAACAGGGTCCTGCGCAGACCCACGCGTCTCAGGTTCCGGACCGCGACGACGAGGTTCGCTTCAGCACCCCGTCCGGAAAGATCGAACTGTACGCCGAAAGGCTGCACCCTTTCGGACAGGCGCTGTCCGTTTATTTGGAGCCCCTCGAGGGCCCGTCGTTCAATGAAAAGTATCCCCTGACCTTTGTTCAGGGGCACAGCCGCTTCCGTACCCATTCCATGTTCGCCAACGCGCCCCGAATGCTCGAGATGAACCCGGAACCCGTGGTGGAAATCAATCCCCTCGACGCCCGGGCGAGAAACATCGATAACGATGAATGGGTCACGGTCTTCAACGACCGCGGAAGGGCCACGCTCAAAGCCCGGTTAACCGAAGGAGTCCGTCCGGGCGTGGTGAACATCTGTGAAGGTTGGTGGGTCGATCAGTTCAGGGAGGGGGATGTGAACGCCCTGACGCATGACGCGATCAATCCCGTGCAAGAGAAGGTCTTCGAGCCCAACATGGCGATGAACGACGTTGCCGTTGACGTACGCAAAGCGTAGGAGAGCGAGCCTTGGCAAAGCGACTGGTATTGGTGATCGATCAGGAACGATGTATCGGATGTGAAACGTGCACCGTGGCCTGCAATCTCGAAAACAGCCCGGCCGCGGGGCCCTGGATCCGCGTGGAAACCAGGGACGCGCGCATCAAGGATACTCCCGTGGGCCGCTACCCTGAATTGAGAATGGAATTCCTGCCCCGGCTCTGCATGCACTGCGCGTACCCGCCGTGCGTGGACGTCTGCCCCACCGGAGCCCTCGTGAAACGGGACGACGGTCCGGTGATTCTCGACGAGGAACGATGTGACGCATGCATGGCGTGTCAGGACGCGTGCCCTTACGACGCCATCCTCTTTAACGACCACAAAGGCGCGATCGAGAAATGCCACCTCTGCCGCCACCGCATCGATCAGGGGCTCGACCCGTTCTGCGCCGTGTGCTGCGAGGGCCAGGCCATTCATTTCGGAGATCTCGAGGACCCGAACAGCAAGGTCTCCCAATTGATCCGGGACCGGGAAGCGTTTCAACTGCGGCCCGAACTGGGAACCGACCCGTCCGTGTACTACTGTCCCCCGCTGAAACGCCGGAGGCTGATCTGATCATCGGGGGGGGAAACTTCTTTCAACGTTTCCCCCCCGATACCCCCCTTCAAAGCGTTCCAGACAGGCGCCACCCTTCAGCAAGCTCAGGGCAGGCTCCTTCGGGAGGTGCTCCTATCTGGTGAGTCGGGGGAGAATACCGCAGGATTCTTCCCTCGATACACCATGGTGCGAAACACGGACTCATTTCGAGGGCACGTCTCGAGTACGTGTGCGATCCTCCAGTTCCTTTTTTATTCCCTCCTGATCTCTCAAATATATTCCGAGCCAATCATAATGCCCCTGTGTCAATATCTTATACCTGTTTTCTGCAATTGTTCTCGCATTATCCAACATAGTAAATATGAACCGTTTGGTTTCTTCGTTTGTCTCCTTATCCATGGGAGTAAACCCCCATTTTGGTGTTGCCATTCCACCAAAACGCAACCAATGAAAAAAATTGATAACGCACAAGGAGTTGATATATTGGGCTCTTCTTACCAGCATCTTAGCACCCTTTGTTTCATAATGTAAGTATCAATGTCATTGACTTAAGCGATAGGTTTGTAGGCCATAGCGAAGAGCTTCAGCTTGGGACCTTTTCTTCTTGGGTTCTTTCGTCCTGGTCGGATAGTGGACAAGGTTTTTCGTAAGAGCCTGGAGATTGCCTCTAAAATT
>JACQYL010000128.1 GCA_016208165.1 Deltaproteobacteria bacterium | reverse complement strand
TCCACCGCCGCATAGAGCGGATGTCCCGGCCCCATCAGTACAGCGTCAACGTGAGCGTCCTGTTCAAGGTGGTGTTTGTGGAAGGTGATCTTTCGGTAGGTCGATTCGGCTTTCCCGACCTTCTGGACGGAGCGGAGACGTTCAGAGCGAAGATCCGCAGGGACGTGCTCGACGCGCCACAACCCGTCGGCTCTCGGCTCGATCCGAAGACCCACTTCCCGAGCAGCAGCGACGAACTGCGCTTCCACATATCGAGGCATGAGCCGACGCTCTTCGACCTCGAGGTTCCGGCGCTGGAATGCTGAGAAATCCACGTGGCTTCGCGCCAGGGCAATGCCCGTGGATTCCTCGTATTCTTTGAGCTTGGCCGGATTGATGCGGTCGATCTGATCGAGGTACTCATCGAGCCGTCTGGGATCGTAGGCCGCGTCGCGGAGCATGTCCGGGAGGTTTACGTCGTTCAGCGACAGCACTTCGCCGATTACATCGAAAACGCGGCCTTCAAGGGCCTCGTTCATCTGGTCCAGCTTTTCCAGAAGCCGATGGAGAATCCGGCCTTCAACGATGGGCTGGCCGTCCTCGGAATCCGTTGCAACGAAGTTGAAGGCGTAGCAATCTCGCTCCTGACCGATGCGGTGGATGCGGCCCAGCCGCTGCTCCAGCCGGGTCGGGTTCCAGGGCATGTCGTAGTTGATCATCAGGTGGCAGAACTGGAGGTTGATGCCTTCGCCGGCGGCCTCCGTCGCTATGCATACCTGCGCACCGGTTCTGAAAACCTCCTGAGCTCGCTTGCGTTCATGGGGGTTCATGCCTCCGTGGATTTCGCAGGTGCTGAAGCCCCATCGTTCAAGATGATCGCGCACGTAGCCGAGGGTATCGCGGTGTTCCGTAAAGATTAGGAGCTTTCCCCGCCCGTCCTTCAGTTCAAGGAACTGCGCCTCGCCGAGGCACTTCTTCAATGCGGCCAGCTTGGAATCGTTTGCATTTTCCCGAACGCGTCGAGCTTGCTCCACCAATTCCTTAAGGGCGGAGATTTCAGCGCGCAACTGCTCAAGTTCCAGCGCGGCCGTGTACTCATCCACCAACTGATCGCGGACCGCATCGTCGAGATCGTCTTCGTCTTGCTCGGCATCAGGCAGTCGGCCCTGCAAAGCGGCCAGCCGCTTGGCGCGTTGGGCCGGAGTGAGTCCCTCAAGCTCATCGAGGAGATCTTCCTGCTTTTTCAGCCGCCGCTTGATTGACTCGTGGATGGCGCATGTGGAGCTTACCAAGCGGCGTTGCAAAACGGTTCGGGTCAGCGCTGCGGACGAACGTCGCTGGCCCGTCTGTTGAGGGATGAACTCATTGATGTAGGCTGTAACGCTTTTGTATAGAGTGTATTCATCATTGTTTAGGCAGAAAGTGACGGTTTTGGTATGCCGATCCGGGAAAAGCCGCTTCCCGTCCGCATCCTTAAGATCTTCTTTCAAGCGCCGGAGAGACCACGGCGAATCCTTGCCGAGGCGGAAAACATCCTTGCGGATTGCGGTGGCATGTTTCCCGAGGCGGTGTGGTTCCGGGAAAAGATCCGGGTCGATAAGTCTCAGGAAGTGGGCGAACTTGTCCTCATCACCATGGTGCGGAGTGGCTGTGAGCAGAAGCACATGGTCGGCCTGAGAAGTGAGACGCCATGCCAGGTCGTAACGTTTAGTCGTTGCTATCTTGGATTCACGATTCCGTCCGCCTGAGGTCGTACGAGCTGAGCACTTATGAGCCTCGTCAATAATGACCAAATCCCACCGCTGCTGCCAGACGCGCTCACGTACGTCATCCTGCTTGGCGTAGTCAATGGAGGCAACAATCTGGGAAGACCTCTGCCATGGATTCGTCAGTTGTTGCTGGTCAACAGCGGAAAAAATCATGTCGAAGGATTCGCCGAACCATCGGAGCATCTCGTCTTGCCACTGAATTGTGAGCGGCGCGGGGCACAGGATAAGGATGCGCTCAATCGCCCCACGCAGCTTCAGCTCTTTCACCAGGAGCCCGGCCATGATCGTCTTGCCGGCTCCCGGATCATCCGCCAGAAGAAAGCGCAATCTAGGCTGCGGAAGCATCGCCTGATATACCGCCTCGATCTGGTGCGGCAGGGTGCGAATGCCCGAAAGGCTCACGGCAAATTGCTCATCATGAGCATAAGCCAGTCGGATTCGAGCCGACTCGATCAGAAGTCGGAGTTTATCGGCATCTACGGGGGTCGCAGATTTGGATTCGCTCGGACGCGTTTCAAGGAGAGTCGTCACCTCTTCCGGTGAGATGACAGCTTCTTCCAATGAACCGTCGGGAAGACGAACGCGGCACTCAAAGCCTGCCGAATCATCAGGGCCGAGCGGTCTCGCATCCTCCAGTAGTACGGGAACATCGAAATGTCCCGGGAGGGATATACGCTGCCCAATCTGAGACGTCAGAAGACTGCTATTCATTCCCGCCCTTTTCTTGAGAAGCTACTTGTTGATTCGGACAGAATACCTCAAAATGTTAAAATTTGCTTGCATTACAGGTGCTGTATGGCCTGCTCCAACTAAATATCCTGTTCGTCTTCTCCAGACGTTTTTTGGCTTAAGTAAGCAGTCCGATAAGCAGGACCTGTAACTGGATGACGCAACGTTGACGGTCTTAAGCCGTCTCCTCTGGTGTAGTCGGACTTGGTCCGATCTTCAATATGGTGGAAGGGTAAAAGGCCGTATAAGAATGTCATTATCATATGCGATTTCCAATTAAAAGATTGGAAAAATATATAACTCGTCCCTTGCCGACTCTGTTTTCAAGAAACTTTGATTTCTGAACCGCTTTTCTATGCTACGTTCGGAATGGACGATGCAGGCGGAGCCCTTATTTACCAAAGGAGAATTAACCGATTCATCTTGTCTGCTCTGCTTCATGAAACGCTCTCACCTCGGCAAGCACCCACTCGAAAGTATCCAGGAATTCATTTAAACTCTCCGGTTGCTGGAGCCGGCCGTCCCGGTCTATGAGAAAGATTCCGTTCGACATCCATTTTTCCCCTTGGAAATGGGGGGTGAGATTGCGTGTGTTTTCGTTTAAAGCCGTCGATTAATCCTTTCGTGCGATCCTGGATTGCAGAGTTTCCAACAGAGAGCGCAAAACGGGAAGATCCTTGGTAGCGGCTTCCAGCATATCCTCCAAACGGAATTCCCATTTTCTAGGCGACATGGACCGCCTCCCGGAGTATGTCGTCTTTCAGCGCCGGATGAAGGGCATCGGGCGTTGCCAAATCCACCGGAATGCCGATCAGATCGCTTAATGCGTTCTTCAGGCGGACGAATTCAAACAAACCGATTTCGGCCTCCGCATCGAATTCCACCAAAATATCCACATCGCTTTCCGGCCGAGCCTCGCCCCGCACAACGGAGCCGAAGACCGAGAGGGATTTGACCGAGAACTCTTCCAGTAAGGCGCGGTTGCACCGGATCGTCTCGATGATCTGTTGTTTCTTCATGGAATCACCCCTTATTCTTTCCGGATTCTTCATTGGTAACAAGACCCGCCTTTAGGGTCAACGTTGTAATTCAAAGTATTCTGCGGGCTCGCCTGCCGGAAAACCGTTGGAAGCCGCCCGAACGAAATGAACTCCATGGCGCACAAACCGCTGGAATCCAGGCACTGGAATCTTAAAATCGAAGTGAAGATCGTGACGGTGAAAAGGGGGATAAGATGGGGAATAAAACGGTTTTCCGTCACAGCCGCCAAATAATAAGCGGGTTCGCCTTTCGAAGGTAACCCGCTTATTTATCGACGCTTTTGTTGGTGGAGCTGATGGGGATCGAACCCACGGCCTCATGAATGCCATTCATGCGCTCTCCCAGCTGAGCTACAGCCCCAACGAGATTGCCGAAATTACCACTCGGAGGCGGGGGTGTCAACTTCTTTTCTCGGTTTTCCGGGAAAATTACTATTGACCGGGGATAACCCCGCGGGTATTCTATGAGATTAAGTTTCAGCAAAAGGTATCAAGGAGGGCAAGAGCCCATGAATCCGTACGACATACTGTACGAACGCGGGTTTGTCGAACAGGTTACCGACGAAGCCTTGGTAAGGGATCTGTTCAACAAGCGCGTGACCGCCTATATCGGTTTCGATCCCACGGCGGACAGCCTGCACGTGGGTAGTCTGGTGCCTATCATGAGCCTGGCCCATCTTCAGCGAGCCGGACACCGTCCCATCGCCCTGGTGGGCGGAGGTACGGCCATGGTGGGAGATCCGAGCGGCAAGACGGAGATGCGCCAAATGCTCACTCGGGAAACCATTGAAGAAAACGCCAAAGGGCTCAAGAAGCAGCTGTCCAAATATGTCGAC
>JACQYL010000127.1 GCA_016208165.1 Deltaproteobacteria bacterium | reverse complement strand
CGCCGCCGCTCCCGGAGTGACGGAGCTAGAAGCCGGCGGAAAGGCATGCTACGGCATATTCGGCGCTTCCTGCTATTCCTGGGACATCGACACTCCGGCGGCGAACGATTGGGAAAAGAAATATTGGGAAATGTACAAAGCCATTCCTTCCGATGCGGCGGCTCACAGCTACGTGGGCGCCATGAACCTGTTCAACGGCATTGAAAAGGCTGGGAGCACGGATCCCATGAAGATCGCCGACGCGCTCAGGGGAATCAGTTTTAACGGGCCTTACGGCACGGTGCGCATTTCCGCCAAAGACAATTGCATGAGAAACGACGCGGTGCTTACGGAAACCATGGCGGCTCCGGAAAATCCTTATGGCGCCAAAGTGTACATGAAAGTCTTGAGAACATTCAAAGCCGAGGAACTGGGTCCCCCGGAATGATGCAACCCGTGATTATGGCATGAAAGCAGAAGTCGGGAATAGGGGGAGGAGCGGATCTCCCCCTGCCCCCTCTATTCCGGAAGAGAAAACCCCGAGGGAAAGATGCACAGTCTTATTAGTTCCGGAGCGGATATCGTTTTTAACAGCCTCGTGTTGGGAGGCGTTTTCCTCATCGTAGCCATCGGACTCAACATCATCTACGGGTTGAGTCGCGTAATGAACCTGGCTCACGGATCCTTGTACGCACTGGGAGCGTATTTCGGCTTCACGATCATCAGTTCGGGGATGAATTTTTTCCTTGCGCTCCTGATGGCGCCCATCGTAGTGGGCGTTTTCGGTCTTCTTTTCGAGCGTATCCTCATCGCGCCCATGCGCGAGAGGCCCATGGTCTATACATTGATCCTGACGTATGGGCTCATGTTTTTTCTGGACGGCCTGATCAAATATACGTGGGGCAATGAAACCCGCTTTATCGAACTGCCCGCCTTCTTGAATCGGACTCTCACGTTCGGAAGCGTCAGCTATCCCATCTACCGGTTGGCCACTCTTTTCGGCATTGCCGGGATCATGGGGGGACTGTCGCTTTTGTTGGGCAAAACAAAGATCGGCATGACCATGCGGGCGGCGAGCAACATTCCGGAAATGGTTTCCGTGCTGGGAATCAACATGAAACTCGTCCACATGGGGGGGTTTGTGCTCGGCTGTGTGCTTGCGGGACTGGCGGGCGTTCTCGCCGGACCGCTTTTCACCGTTTACCCGATCATGGGCCACGAAATGTTGATCAGCTCGTTTGTAGTCATAGTGATCGGGGGGCTTGGCAGTCTCCGCGGAGCCGTGCTGGCGGCGTTCCTCATAGGAGCCGTGCAGACGCTGGCCGAATTTTTCATCACCGAGTTCGCCATGGTGGTGGTGTACATGATGATGGCGGTCATTCTGGTATTTATGCCGCGTGGTCTTCTTGGAGAGGGGAAATTTGAATAGCCATGGATAGTCTCACCGATTCGTCTTCCTCCAATGTGAAACGGCTTACGATACATCCATTTAAGGCCATGGCGGTGCTCGCGATTGTGGCGGGGCTTTTCGTATTGCCGTATTTCGTCCCCAACCGTTTTTACTTGCGGCTCGTCAACGAGATGTTGATATACGGTCTCCTTGCCATGAGCCTGGACGTGCTGCTCGGCTATACCGGTCTCCTTTCGTTCATGCATACCTCATACCTTGGGATCGCGGCGTATATCGTGGGGATTTTTCTCAAATTTGTCTGCCCTTCCTCATTTTGGCTCGCATTTCTCGTTGGATTTATCGGAACAGGAATCATCGCCCTGGCGGTCGGATGGGTACAGGTGCGCACGGGGGGCCTGGCGTTCGCTCTGCTGACTCTGGCCTTCGGCATGATGTATTTTACCGTGGTCTGGAAATGGTATGAGGTCACCGGTGGAGATGACGGTTTGATGGGGGTGCCGCATCCGGACATCACTCTCGGTCCCTGGGCCCTCGTCAATTCGGGCGACTCGAGCGGCATTTACTATTTTTCTCTGGTCATCGTCCTCCTGTGTTTCATCGTCACGCGGCGGATCATACGTTCCCCCTTCGGAGCGGTGCTCGAATCCATCCGGGAAAACGAAGAACGGGCCTCTTTCGTGGGCATCAACGTTCGATTCTACAAGCTTCTGGGATGGATGCTGGCTTGCTTGCTCGCCGGCGTGGCCGGTGTGCTGTTCATCCTGTTCCGGGGTTATATCGGTCCCACGACCATGGACGCCTTCGCCGGAGCCGGCGTGTTGATGATGGTGCTCCTGGGCGGAATGGGAACGCTGTGGGGGCCGCTGGTCGGAGCAGGGCTGTTCATTTATATCCAGGACTATATCAGTACGATGACCGAGCACTGGGAGGTTTTTCTGGGTCTGGTGGTCATCTTGTTGGTCCTTTTCATGCCTAGAGGGGTGGCGGGACTCGGCGATGTATTGCGACGGGGTGGAAAGGAGTAATCCGATAACTATGGGAACGATTCTTCGCACCGAGGATCTGTGCCGCTCATTCGGAGGCGTGCTCGCGACCAACTACGTAAATCTCGAGATCGAGGACAAGGGGCTCCGCTCGATTATCGGACCTAACGGCGCCGGCAAGACCACCCTGATCAACGTGATTACCGGACGCCTTTCCGCCAGCGCCGGCAAAGTGAACTATCTGGGGAAAGACATCACCAACAAGCCCCCTCACGAACTCGTGCGCCTGGGCATCTGCCGGACGTTTCAGATTACGAGCATCTTCATGGGGTCGTCGGTTTTCGAGAACGTCCGGATTGCGAGACAGGCGCGCAGGGGCGGCTCCCTGAGGATACTCTCTTCCCGATCGAGCTTGAGCCGGGTGAACGAGGACGCCGGGTCACTGATCGAGCGGCTGGGCTTGACGGAGGTATTCAGAGAACCCGCCAAGAATCTCGCTTATGGAGACCAGAGGCTCTTGGAAGTGGCCATCGCTCTTGCCGGCGATCCCAAAGTACTGTTTCTGGACGAGCCCACGGCCGGCATGTCACCCGCGGAAACGGAACGGACCGCCGGCCTCATACGTGATCTGTCGGACGAGCTTTCCGTAGTCCTTGTGGAACATGACATGGATCTGGTCATGTCTATTTCCGATTCGATCACCGTTTTGCACAACGGAATGATCATCGCCGAGGGTCCCCCGGAAATCATTCGGGAAAACGAACAGGTAAGAGAGGCCTATCTTGGAAAAGACGAATAAGGTACTGGAGGTCCGGGACCTTCATGCCTATTATGGAAGAAGTCACGTCATTCAGGGGCTTTCCCTCCACGTCCATCACCAGGAGGCAGTCTCCATCCTGGGTCGCAACGGAGTCGGCAAGACCACCACGATGCGATCGGTTATCGGCCTGACGCCGCCGCGATCCGGCCGCGTGTTCATCGAAGGGACAGACACCACGAGCTGGGCTGTTCATAGAATCGCCAGAATGGGAGTGGCCTATGTTCCGGCGGAACGGCATATCTTTCCGGGATTGAGTGTCGAGGAGAACCTGAGACTTTCCGAGCAACCGGCTACGGATATGCAGGCGTGGACCATCGATCGGGTGTACGAACAGTTTCCCGCCTTGTCGGAAAGGCGCAAACAGGACGGCTCCACCATGAGCGGCGGGGAGCAGCAGATGCTGGCCATAGGCCGGGCGCTCATGAGCAATCCCCGTATCATGCTCCTGGATGAACCCTCTCAAGGGCTCTCTCCCTTGCTGGTCTCCATGGTCATCACCGTCGTGCTCAACCTGTGCATGAAACACGGACTCACGCTGCTCCTGGTCGAACAGAACTATCGCATGGCCCTGAAAGTGGCCTCGCGTCACTACCTGATGGGCACCAAAGGGATGGTCAAAGGCATCGTCACAACGGAAGAGCTGCTGGCGGACGGACAAATCATCACCAAACACCTCTCCGTTTAATGGGCCGAAAGCCTGTTTGCCCGTGTGGAAGACGCGGCGAGCGGGGATCAACGCGGATCTTAAGGAGTGAAAAATCTATGACCCTGAAAGAACGTTTCTTGAACCGTTTGAACGGCAAAGAAGTGGACATGACTCCCGTGGGTTCCACCACCACCTACGGAGTCGTCGAGCTGATGAAGAAATGCGGCGCGGAACGGCCGCTTGCGGACAGGGATCCCGCGGCCATGGCGGAACTTGCCCTCGCGGCGCCCAAGTATCTTGGATGGGAATTTGTCAAGGCCATGGGATGGGACATCACACCCATGAGCGAGGCCTTCGGCTGCGGCTTGGGCGATCCCAAAATCGACATTCAATACTCGATCAAGGAACACCCGTATGCTCAAAGCATCGAAGGGCTCGATTACCCTCCGGACTTTCTGCGAAGGGGCCGTTTCCCCGCGTGAATCGGAAGGAGCCTGGACCTGCGCGTGCAATCTCGTGGGCACGGAAAAATTCATGAAGATGACCTTCAAGGAAAAAAACCGCGTGCAGCAAGTGATCGATGTGACCAAACTGGCGATGATCGACGTTATCAATTTCGCCTTCGATTGTGGAGCCGATTACTTTGTAATGGCTGAACCGTCGTCCGGACCCGCCTTGATGAGCCCCAGAACGTTCAAGGAATTTGCGCTGCCCCTGATCTCCGATATCGTCAAAGGATCGAAGGGACCCCTGGTGCTTCATATCTGCGGAAACACGGACTCGATCATCGAAATGATGTGCGATACCGGTGTTACCGGCATCAGCATCGAGGAAAAGGCGGACATGAAGAAGGCCGTCGAAATCGCTCACGCCAAAGGCGTCCGGGTGTTCGGCAACGTGGCTACGGCAACCACCTTGTTCATGGGCGCCCCGGAAGAGTGCTACAAGGAATCCGTCCGGGCCCTTGAAAACGGTACGGACTTCCTGACGCCCGGTTGCGGCGTCGCTCCGCCGTCTCCTCTCGAGAACCTGTTACAGCTCAAGAAGGCGAGAGACGACTATTTCAAGAAGAGATAAAAGAATCGAGGCGCGCACCCCGACCGCACGGAGACTCGCTTTGACGGCGAGCCGGAAACACGTTCCGGTATCTTGAAGCATGATGTCAGAGGAGACCAGAAAGAAGATCGTCTTTTTCGGCTGTCCCCTTGATTGCGACGAAAAAGAGGAATCCGTTCGCGAGAAGCTGGAATTCGAGGCCCTACCCGGTGAAAGCGACGATCCCTACGATCCCGTCATGGCGATGATCCGTAACGAGGTACCGGCGGAACTGTGGTCGGAAAAAGGTTCCATGCAAGTGCCGGGGTGGTTGCGCCCCCATCCGCCTTCGGGAGACAGGGAACGCGTCAATGTCCACGAGTTTGTCGGATTCACGGACCGAAACGGGTGCCTCGAGTTCGCATCGGAGATTCGGCGACGGGTCGTCGATGACATTCTTCCCCACATTCCCTGCATGATCGCCGTGGACCATTCCATGACAGGAGGAGTGATCGAGGCCCTTTCGGAGCATTACGGGTCGGAGCATCTGTCACTGGTCGCGCTCGACAGCCATACCGATGCAATCCCGGTTCCCGTCGTGTCGGAAGCCATTCAGTACGACCTGGACACCAACCCCGGCACGCTGTACGACCGGGACGATCCGTTTTTGCACAACCGGCCCGACTCGTATAACGCCGGCTCGTTTCTGCTCGGCCTCTTGGATCGGGGGATTGTGCTCCCTCGGCAGGTGTTTGTGCTCGGCGTGAGCGATTACCCGCCTAAAAGGGCGTTTCGCATCAAAGACCCCAGGGTGGCCCGATTCGTGGGGGCCTACAGCGACTTGAAACGCAGGGGAGTCACCATCGTTACCAAAAACGAGTGCCTCACGAGTCCCTCGAAACTGGAGCACCTGCTGCGACGGATAGATACCTCTTATGTGTATATTTCCGTGGACATGGACATCGGAGCCCGTAACGCTTTGGAGGGAGTGCGTTTCCGGGACCGGCAAGGACTCCAGGAAAAGCAGATGTATCACCTGGCAAACGCCCTGAGAAAGCTTCTCTCGGCCGGAATCGAATTGGCGGGCCTGGATATTACTGAAATCAATCCGCGGAGGGCCGGTCGGCTGTTCTCATCGAAAAAGGACGCCACGTATCGCATCGCGGCGAATCTCATCAGGAAAGTGGCCTTTGGTATGGAAGCCGTTCCGGCGGATCGCTCTTAGACCTATGTCGTCACTGTTTAGAACCGATCTTCGAGATCGAAACGATATACCACAAATGATCAAGGCCTCAGGATCGTAAAAAGAAAGGAAAGGATACAAGATGACGGAAACATCGATAAAAGACCGCTACTTTACCTACGGGGATATACTGGAAGAGCATGTCAGCGTCAGTGCAGTCCCGAAGCAACTGAAATACTGCGTGGGCGGTGAATGGCATGTGTCCAAAACAGACAAATACATGGACTGCTACAACCCCTCCACCGGCGAGGTGATCGCTTGTGCGCCGCAATGTACGGCCGAGGAGGTCGAGGCCGCCGTTCTGGCCGCCAAGGAAGCGTTCCCCGAGTGGTCCGATACTCCGGTGAGCAAGAGGGTCCAGGTTCTGTACAAAATGAAAGCCCTGGTCGACGAGCACCTCGAAGAGCTGACCTACCAGTTGTGCCAGGAAGAAGGCAAGAACTGGAGAGAAAGTATGGGCGACGTGCTCAAGGTGAACGAGGTGATCGAGTTCGCCTGTGGAGCTCCTCACCTGATGAAGGGCGAGTCGCTCATGAACTGTTCCGATGGATACGACACGGTGCTGTACCGTGAGCCCATGGGAGTGTTTGTGGGAATCGCCCCCTGGAATTTTCCGGCCATGATCCCTCACGGATGGATGGCCCCTCTCTGCATTGCCACCGGCAACACCATGGTGCTCAAGGCCGCCAGCTTTGTACCCCAATCCTCCATGCGACTGATGGAACTCTGGACGGAGGCCGGTTTGCCCAAGGGTGTACTAAACGTGGTGACCGCCGGCCGCAATGAAGCTGAACTCCTCCTGCGCCACCCCGACGTCAAAGGCATCACGTTCGTGGGCTCCACGAGCGTTGGCAGGCACATCTACGCCACGGCAGCGGCCGAAGGGAAACGGGTTCAGGCCCTGTGCGAAGCCAAAAACCATGCGTTGGTGCTGAGAGACTGCAAACTGGAACGAACGGCCAGGGGAATCGTCAATGCCTACTGCGGCTGCGCCGGCGCCCGTTGTATGGCCTGCCCCGTGGTGGTCGTGGAAGAATGCATCGCCGATGAACTGGTGGTATATCTGAAGAAATTCGCGGCGGAATTGAATTTAGGCCCTGCTTACGATCCCGCCACCGGCATGGGACCCATTATGAACGCCGGCCATCTCAAGTTCATCACCGATTGGATTCAGAAGGGGATCGATGAAGGCGCCGAACTGATAGTGGATGGACGCAACCCGGTCGTTCCCGGCTATGAAAACGGCTTCTACCTGGGACCCACGATCTTCGATCACGTCAAACCCGGCATGTCCGTAGGCGATCGGGAGATCTTCGGGCCGGTGCTCTGCATCAAGCGCGTGAAGGGTTTCGAAGAAGGGCTGGCATTGATGAACGCCGGCGAGTTCGGCAACGGATCGGTAATCTACACTCAGAACGGTTATTATGCGCGTCAATTCGCCAAGCAGTCTCACGCCGGCATGGTGGGCATCAACGTGGGCATCCCCGTGCCGCTGGGCATTTTTGGTTTTACGGGACACAAGCATTCCTTCTTCGGCGATCTGCACGTCATGGGCAGGGACGGCATCACTTTCTTCACGGAATCGAAATGTGTAACCAACACCTGGTTTGACGAGCAATCGGCCGAATGCAAAGTGGATACCTGGGACGGAACCATTTCGTCCATGCCCGTCGACAAATAAGAACATTTGGCAATCATTCTCGGGCCACGATTCCGGGTCTTTCCGGCGCAAGCCGGGAGGACCCCCATCCAAGAAGTCTTGGGAGGGGTTGGGTCCCGCCGCGGCGGGATTCTTCAGAAAGGTTCCCAAAGCGCCTTCCGGACGGATGCTTCAATAGTTATCGAACCGTTTGCGGCATCCGCGCAAACGTGCTAATTCCAGTTACATGCGGTCCCTGGCCAACATCATAACCGAGATCCAGAGTCTCGGCGTACGGGTCCCGAATCATCTCGAAGGGAGAAATGGCGGCGCAGGACCGGCCGAAGGAAAAGCCTTCCTCATCCGGGGATTCCCCGTCAATGCGCCCATCAACGCACCCTATGTGTCCCGCTCCCCGTACGCGATCCGCGACGTCGAACGCGGTTTCGTGCTCTTGAAAAACGGAGAAGAACCGGTCCCCCTCGAACTGCCGCCGGAACCCCGTTTCTACGACGCCCGGACATCGGACGGTTCGATGGGCAGGCAAATCGCACTTCTCCACGGCAAGGATTGTCTGGCCACCACCGTCATTCAGCGATGCGTGCACTGGAAGACGCGGCGCGGTTGCGCGTTCTGCGGAACGGAATTATCCCTTCAGAACGGCCGAACGGTCGCCCGGAAGACTCCGGAACAACTATCCGAAGTGGCTCGAATGGCCCGACAATGGGACGGCGTCACGCACATGGTATTGACTTCGGGAGTCTCGGATTCCCCCGGCTCCGAACTTTCCTATCTGGCGCTCTGCGTCCGTTCCATAAAGAAGACTTGCGATCTTCCGGTGCATGTTCAGGTTATGCCTCCCGACGATCCCGATCGTCTTCTCGAGTTGAAAGACGCGGGAGTGGACACCATCGGAATACACATAGAAAGCTTCGATCCGGACGTACTCGAACGCCGGGCTCCGGTCAAGGCCGCCCTGGGTCTTCTCCGATATGAGAAGGCGTGGGTCCGGGCGGTGCGCCTATTCGGACCCAACCAGGTCAGCAGTTTTGTCATCGCCGGACTGGGAGAATCGCCGCAATCCGTGCTCTGGGGAAGCGAACTGCTGGCCGACCTTGGCGTATATCCGTACGTGGCGCCGCTGAGACCCATTCCGGGATCGAGAATGGCCGACGCGCTGCCGCCCTCTCCGGCAATCATGATAGCCCTCTATCGGGGCGTTGCCGACATCCTGAAACGCAAAGGCCTTTCCAGCCGTCGTTGCCTAGCCGGATGCGTGCGTTGCGGGGCCTGCTCGGCGTTGCATGCCTTCGAGGAACCCGTCGAACGCCTCGTGTGTCACAGCGCGCGCACGGATGAGGAAAAGGCCGCGGCCTTCGGCGTTCGCCATCAGGTTTTCGTGAACGAACAACGGTTGTTTTCCGAGACGGACGTGGACGAGCACGATGATCGAGGCCGGCATCTGGTGGCCAATCTGGACGAAGACATCGTGGGTACGGTGCGCATCTATCCCGGAGCTTCCGGAAACGGGCATTGGATCGGCGGCAGATTGGCGGTCCTCAAGGATCACAGGTCCTCGAAAGTAGGAGAGCTGCTGGTGGAAGAGGCGGTCCGGCGGGTGAAACAACTGGGCTGCACCCTGTTCACGGCCCATATTCAGCAGCAGAACGTCCCGCTTTTCCTGAAACTGGGATGGAAACCCGTTGGACCTATTGCGGATCTGCTGGGCCGTCCCCATCAGATGATGCAAGCTCCTCTTGAGGAGACCGGAGAGAAAGACACCGGGTAGGGGCGTATTGCAATACGCCCCTACATTGCTTTGTCGTTTCTAAACCTGATTTCGGCGTTTTAAAGTCGTTTTCCATTTGCAGGAGCATTTTTGAACATGGATGTGCGACAACACGCGCGCGCCGTCCGCGAGTACATGGGAGTCCTGCGAAAACGGCCCATCAAAGAAGTGGTGGAAGCACTGGCTTCCACCCAACAATTCGGGGTTCAACTGCCTAACTACGGCGACGACACGGCCGTCATCCCATGGAATCGAGGCTATCTCCTACTGGCCGCGGACGGCATCATGGCCGGCTTACTCAAGAACGAACCGTATGCCGCCGGAAAGGCGGCCGTTATGGTAACGGTGAATGACGTCTATTCCATGGGCGGGCGTCCCATCGGCCTGGTGAACGTGTTGGCCAGCGGCGACGACACTCAGCGCGCCCAAATCGTCGAGGGCATCAAGAAGGGATGCCATAAGCTTCAGGTACCCATGCTGGGCGGCCATCTGCATCCGGATGCGCCTTTGGAACATCCTTCCCTGAGCGTGGCCATTTTGGGTTACGCGCGAAGCCTTCTTCGAAGCCACCTGGCCCAACCCGGTGACCATCTGATTCTCTGCGTGGACCTGCAGGGGCGGCCGGGCTGTCATTCCGTGGCGAGCTGGGACGCCAACTCGGGCAAAACCTCCGAGCAGCTGCTGAACCGCCTTGAAGTCCTGCCCTTGATCGCGGAAGCCGGGCTTGCTCGAGCCGCAAAGGACGTCAGCAACGCGGGCATCTTGGGCACGGCGTCCATCATGATGGAGAATTCCAACAAAGGGGCCGTGGTCCATCTGGACGCCATACCGAAACCGGATGGCCTGCCCCTCGAGGACTGGGTGCGCTGCTTTCAAAGTTACGGTTTTATCCTGTCCGTTCCTCCGGATCACGCGCAACAGGTGATCGGCCTCTTTCAGGAACGATACATCACCGCCCGATCCATAGGGCGGGTATCGGGCGACCCCACGGTAATTCTGGTAAAAGGAGACGAAGCGGAAATCCTGTTCGATTTTCGAAAAGACGCCATCACCGGCATCCGCTACGGCGAAGATGGGTCGGCCGGATAAGGGGCAGTGTGCATCGAGTTTATTCATGGGCCGTCGCTGAATCCTTCGACGACACCCTTCAGTTCACCACCCACACAGCCATGTCTTTGGCAAGTTGCATTACCTTGCTGCTGACGCGCCCCATGAGGAACTGCTCGATCTTGGATATGCCCCGCCGGCCCACGACAATGGTGCCGTAGCTCCCCAGATAGGCCTGCTCGACAATATCCCCGGCCCGGCTTCCCTTTCCGGTTTCCAGACTGATCGTCATACGCCCCGGATCCAGCCCGGCCCGGGTCAATGTATCCTTGGCCTTTTCGAGCACGGGCATCATTCTTTCCTGGACATCCGCCAGCCATTTCTGATTGATCTCGGTATGAAATGCTTCGGGATACGTGCCCTGAAATAACCCCAGGACTCGAACCACATGAAGAATCGTCACTTCAGGCGTTGATCCTTCGAACATGCGTCCAACGTAATCCACCGCTTTCATGGCGTTTTCCGATCCATCCACGGCCAGAAGGACCTTGCCGGGTTTTGGACTCCCGCCCACCACCCACACAGGCACGTGAGCCAGCCGGTCAATCAATTTCCCTGCCGTGCCGCCCAGAATCAGGTCTTTCAGCTTGCTCTTCCCTCTTCTGCCTACCACGACCGCGTCATAGCCGTGCTGCGATTCCTCGGCAATCTCG
>JACQYL010000126.1 GCA_016208165.1 Deltaproteobacteria bacterium | reverse complement strand
ATATTCATGAATTTTCATAGGTTACGCCCCATCATTCTTAAGTTTGGATGTTCGATTTGTCCGCGATGGTAACGGTAAACTCGCGAGTGTTGTATAATACCGGATCACAGGGCGTTTGAGAATCGGAGGATTTCTGATTTTCCTGTAAAAGAAATTCTTACACGCAGGCGGATGTTACCGGCGGGAGGCGAGGGACGATCGTATAGGAGCTTGTGCATGACCGGCCGGTACGGTCGTTCGATGAGATCGAACATCAGAATTCGACGAGCCGGTTTTGGATGGCGAACCTCGATACTTCCGCATTGTTTCTCAGGTTGAGTTTCTTGAGCAACCGGAATCGGTAGGTATCCACGGTTTTTACGCTGATGTGATACACCTCCGCAATCTCACGCGTGGTCTGTCCCAGGGCCAGACGTCTCAACACCTGGATTTCTCTGTTGGACAGGCAGTCCAGCGGCGACCGGCCGGGAACGCCCTCGGCCATACGGGACGCCAGCGACTCCGCCGCCGAATCACTAAGAAAGCGGCCGCCTTCCTTCAACTTGTATATGGCTTTCACCAACTGTTCGGGAGCCGAACGTTTGGTGATGTAGCCTTTGGCTCCGGCGCCTATGGCGCGGACTACATATTGCTCTTCCTCGTGCATGGTGAGCACCAGGATCGGCAACGCCGGACAGGCGCTCTGGAGCTCGTGGATCACCTCGAGTCCATCCAGGCCCGGCATGGATATGTCCACCACCGCCACGTCGGGAACCGTCTCGCGGATCTTCCGGATGGCTTCACGCCCATCCGCCGCCTCGGCAATCACTTCAATATCGCCGCTCTCTTCGATGATGCGGCGAAGTCCGGCGCGAACGATGCTGTGATCATCTGCCAATAGAACCCGGATCAATCATCCACTCCGATCTTGTCCGTCATCGGGATCGTGCAACAGACGTGCGTGCCCCTTCCAGGCTGGGATCGTATCTCGAGGGCGCCTCCCACCAAGCCCGCGCGCTCCCGCATTCCCGCCAGACCCAGCCCCTCCGTCTCCGCCACGTCGGCCAGGCTGAACCCGTCGCCATTGTCCATAATTTCCAGCGTCAACGCGCCGTTTTCGAGTTGCAGTTTCACTTCCGCGTGGGAGGCCGAAGAGTGACGCGCCACGTTGGTAAGGGCTTCCTGGGCGATCCGATAGGCTTCGGTCGCCACCACCTCGTCCACGTCGGGCACGTTCATATGCTGCAAGATACATTCAATGCCGGTACGCTTTTCGAATTCGTTGGTATACCATTCGAGCGCCGGAATCAAACCCAGGTCATCGAGAATGCCCGGACGCAACCGAAGCGCCATGCCGCGGATTTCATCGATCGTCTTATCGACGAGGTCACGCATGTCCAAGGCTCGCTTCGATGCTTCGGGATCTGTTTTGGACACCCGACCGAGCAGCCAGACGGAATCCATGCGCAGGGCGGTAAGCGCCTGTCCGAGTTCATCGTGAAGCTCCCGGGCAATCGCCGCCCGCTCTTTTTCCTGGCTCGTTATGATGCTGGCCGACAGCCGTCTGAGTTGATTCTGCGCTTTCTTCAGTTCCGTTATGTCCGTAGAAATACTGCAGACGCCCGTAGTGGTTCCGTTCTCGTCGTAAAGGGGAAATTTGACGGAAAGATACGTGTGGACGCCGTCGCTCTGAGGCACGGACTCCTCTACCTGGAGAGAGCGCCCCTCTGAAAGTACCTTGAGGTCGTTGCTGCGAAATTTCTCGGCCGTTTCTTTCGGAAAAATATCGTAGTCGTTCTTCCCCCGGATTTCCTCTTTCGAAATGCCGAACAGTTCTTCATGCCGTGCGTTGACCAGCGTATAGCACGCGTCCCTATCCTTAATATAGACCACGGCGGGCGTGTATTTTAGAATGCTCGTGATCCGACGGGTACTCTCCTTCACCTGCTGTTCGAGACTTTTGGAATAGCGGCTCAGTTTCTCTTTGGCCCGCTTCAGCTCGGCCTCGGCCTTCTTTCGCTCGGACAGATCCCTGGCCACACACACGCTCCCCACCGTACGGCCCGAGTGGTCCTTGAGTAAGCTGATGGAAATGTCCATGGGAACGATGCTCTTGTCCTTCTTCTTCATCAGGATCTCGTACTCGCGAACCACATCGTTCCTGCGAAGCCGCGTCACCATGCGCTCCAAATCCACGGGATCCACATAGAGATCGAAAGCCGTTCTGGACCTCAGCTCTTCGAAACTGTATCCGTAGATCTCGGCGGCGCGCCGATTCCACAGCAGAAAGCGTCCCGTACGATCCACGATACCAATGGCGTCCACCGAATTCTCGATGACGTTCTCCAGATACTCTTTGGTCGTGTGGAGTTCGGCTTCGGTGCGTTCCCGATTGAACTCGGACTGCTGGAGTTCGGCGTTCCGCCGGCGCAGTTCAATCAGTTCTTTGATGAGCTGCTCTTTGGACTTGTCTTCATCTCTCACGGCAAGCCCTACCGCCTTTCGTTACAAGTTCATGAGGGGCATCTCTTCCTCGGGATTTCGCCGGATACCCGGTGAGCACTACTTACTTCTTTTCCCTCACGGGCAGATCCTTCAGCTGACCGGACATGGAATAAGACATGGTGTCGGGATCCGTGATCACGTTGAGAAGAGCCGGTTTTCCCGAATTGAAGGCCCGCTCGAGGGCCGGCCGGATTTCGTCTGGATCTTCAACGGTTTCTCCGTAACAGTCCAGGGCCTGGGCCAACAAATCGTATCGGGTGCAGGACAGGAGCGTGCACACGGCTGCATCCGGCCCATAGATTCCCTTCTGCATGTTGGAGCATACGGCCCAACAAGCGTTGTTCGATACCACCACAACGATGGGAGCGCCGTGGCGGGCCGCCGTGTCCATCTCCATCCCGTTGAATCCGAACGCTCCGTCACCGCACACGGAGAGCACTTGGCGATCTGGATGAGCCAGTTTCGCGGCTATGGCGTACGGTATCCCGATTCCCAGCAGACCGGTTACCCCAGGATTCAACCGGGCGCCGGGCGTATAGGACGGTATCAGGTTCCGGGCAAAATCCAAAATCTCTCCACCGTCGATGGTAACAATGGCGTCCCGGTCAAGAAACTGCGCGATTTCATGGCACAGCCGGACCGGATTGATCGGTTTCTTGGAAGAACCGGTCCAGGTGGACCATTTCTTCTTCTTTGCCTCTTCCGCGGTCTTCAATTCCTTGGCCCAGGAGTCGTTCCCAACAGCGCCCGTTGACTTCCACTGCTCCGTAAGCTGTTTTAACACAGCCCCGGCGTCCCCGACAATGCCCACGTCAATGGGCCGGTTCCGGCCGATCTCCTGCGGAGCCACGTCAACCTGAATGGTTCGCGCGTCCGGATTGAAGCGCGGCGGCCTTCCGAAACCCAGCACGAAGTTGAGCCGGACCCCCATGAAAAGAATCACGTCCGACTGGGCCGTTGCCCGCGAACGCGACGTGAAACAGCACAGCGGGTGATCTTCCGGCACACATCCGCGGGCCTGGGGCGTAGGCACGCAGGGTATCCGGGTCGTCTCCACGAATCGCAACAGCTCCTCGTGCGCGTTACTCCAGATGATCCCGCTGCCGAAGAGAATCAGAGGTCGTTTGGCCACCGCCAGCATGGAAACCGCTTCCGCCACCAAGGCCGGATCGCCGTGGGGCCGGGCCGTCGTTCGATAGCGCTCCGGGATCACGGCTTCTTCCATCTTGACCTGGCCGTCCAGAACGTCATGAGGGAACTCCACAAAGGCCGGGCCCGGCATTCCGGTCGAGGCTTCCCTGAAAGCAATGCTGATGTATTCCGCTATGCGCCGGCTTTCATACACAGCGGCGCTCCACTTGGTGATGGGTTTCATGATCGCCAGTTGGTCCGTTTCATGGAAGGCGCCCAACTGGTATTCCGTGAGCCTGTTCTGCCCGGCCAGGAGCACCACGGGGGCCGATCCGTAATAGCAGTTGGCCACGCCGGTTACCGCGTTCAGCACGCCGGGTCCGGGCACAACCATGGCCACTCCCGTACGCCCCGTCGATCGGGCGTATCCCTGGGCCATCAGAACGGCCGCCTGCTCGTGACGCACGTCGATCATCCGTATTCCTTTATCCCTCAGAGCCTCGTACACACCGAACGAAGGAACGCCGCTCAGAGTAAAAACAAACTCGACCCCCTCGTTTTCCAGAGCTCTTGCCACCAACTCACTCCCGTAAACCGTACTCATCCTGTCCCTCCTTATCCAACTCCGTCCATTCTCCGGAAACGAAGAAAATCCAGTCTATTCCGGCCGCGCACCCTTCAGGGAAAGCAAAAAACGCGGTCCCCCTTGTCCGACGGAAAGGTGCGGCAGCATTCCTCCGCCGGGGTGCGTAATCGTTATGAGCGCTTGGAGAACGTTCCTTTCCGTATCCTTCCACCTGCAAGACATTGTGAAGAAGCCGCCGGATTATGGCGACCCTTCATCACGGAAACGACGTACTATTTAAACCGGTCCCCCGGTTTCATGCCCGAGCCCTTGGCAAACTCCGCCGCCTTTAACTTGCCCGCGGAAGAACGGACTTTGGTGATGCGAATCGCGCCTCCCTGTGCAGCCACGTTCAGGCCGCCTTCATCCATGGAAACCACGGTTCCGGGAGCCTTTCCCGTTTCTCCCGGTACGAGGCCGGCGCCGTAAAACCGGACTTCGCCATCCTTGAACGTGGAATAGGCTCCCGGCTGAGGATCGCAGCCTCGGATTAGATTGTACACTTCGTGAGCCGGTTTCGCCCAATCCACCTTGGCCACGGCGTCGTTACAGATGGGCTCATACGTGGCCCGGCTTTCGTCCTGGACTATTCTGGGCGCTTTTCCGCTCTTGATCAGATCCACGGACTCGACAACGGCCTCCACACCCATGGGAAACAGATGGTTGAAATACAGCGATCCCGTGGTGTCATCGGGCTGGATGGCCACGCGTTTCTGCAGGAGAATCGCACCCGTGTCGATGCCGGCGTCGGGCCAAAAAATGCTGAGACCCGTCTCACGATCGCCCATGATCACGGCCCAGTTGATGGCGCTGGCGCCCCGATGGCGAGGAAGTATGGAAGGATGGTAGCAGACGGTTCCCTGACTCGGAACGCCGAAAAACGACTCGGGTATGATATCCGTGACAAAGGCCATGATCAGCAGATCCGGATCCAGGGATTTGAATTCCGAGAGGGCTTCGGGCTTCTTGTAGGCGGCAGGTTGATAGACCGGTATCTTTCTTTGCACGGCCAAAGCCTTGAGGGGATCGTCCTTCCCTCCCGGCGTGTCTTTGGGAGTATACACAGCCACCACGTTTTCACCCCGATCCAGTAACGTTTCCAACACCTTTGCACCAAAAGGGGCCTGACCCATAACGATAATGCGCATAAGATCCTCCTTCCGCAGGGTTGTATTCCAACCGATCATCGGTTGCCGGTTACCATGGTGACACCATCGTGAATCCGGGTTCCCGGGATGCGGGAGCGCCGGCATCGTCGCCAACCGTCTACGGACTCATATACATCATCCCAAAGGGCCGGACAAGAAGGCAATTCTTTTTCCCCCATCCTTGCGGCAAGCCAAAGGCTTTTCAAGCCGTAATACGATGTGATATAGACCAGTTATCAACTGACGGTTAACCTCATCGGTTTCGGAGCAGGCGAATGGACAACGGACGATTCAGACGGCTTATCGACTCGACGGTAAAAACGGCCGGAAGAGAACGCGTTTCCGTGGATGTATGTGTATCCGACGGCTGTGGACTTCTTTTTACCAGCTTTGCGATCCAATTCCCCGAACTCCGGATCGTGAAGGCTCGGATGGAAAGTTTCGGCGCGGATCAGAAACGGGATCCGGCGCCCTGCGTAACGCCGTTGCCTGAACTCGAGGGGATCGACGCGGGACCGGGGTATATCAAGAAAGTGAAAAAGGCCCTACAGGGCCGTGACGTTCCGGACGCTTTGCTCGACGCCCTTGTGGAAACCGCCCGGATGACCGGACAGATCGGCATGCTCGCTCCCGAGGAGTTGGAGGGATTGGATTTCTCGGACCCCAAGACCTTGCGCCGACTGGACCTCACGCATTGGCCCCAACTTGAAAACGGCTGCATTCCGTATTCTTCGGGCATGCAAGACCGGTTTCAAGAACTGGGCGTCAAGGCCGCAAGCCGACCGGACATATACGCGCCTGATCCGGACCAGGTGTATCGGTTTCGGCGCAGCAGGATCTTCGAGTGTCGGATAGGGCCCGAGAGTCACGTGCTGCAGGCCTACATGAACGATGACATTCACGAATTGGAGATCGAGATCCGACTGGCGCCCGGAGAGAGGAAGATCGAAGGTTTGGAAGCCCGTTCGTATCGATCGCCCTATCCCGGAATCTGTAATCAGCCATTTCCCAGGGTGGCTGCGCTGGCTGGAACACTCCTGGATTCGACTTTGAGCGGCCGCCTGCACGAAGCCGTGGGAGTGAGCGACGGCTGCGTCCATCTGAAAGACCTGATTCTGGATGAGGTCCGCTATTACCGGCGCGTCATTGCCGGTCCGGCTCGGAACGGACGAGAAGAAGCGCCGCAGGGCTAGCGAACGCGGCCAACGTAACCCAATGCATTGAATTTGTTGGGTTTCGCTCAGCTCAACCCAACCTACGGATCGTGAGCCGTCTTATTGAGTATCGTTCCTCAACCCGGCCGGTGCAATGCCCTTCGACGAGCACACACTGAACTTTCCCACCGGTTTCATCGTTTCGTAGGTTCGTAGGTTCGTAGGTTCGTAGGTTCGTAGGTTGGGTTAGCGAGCAAAGCGAGCGTAACCACATTCCTGGGAGCGCCGAGCCCCAGCTCGGCCCAGTTGTAGGTTGAGTTAGCTAGCACAGCGAGCGTAACCCAACAAATGTACTCCTTTTCCCTCAGACGCAGGTCCCGGGCTTCACCGGGGTGGAGAAGATCGGGATGAGGGCGACTCCCGGAACCTACAGGACCACCCGCTTCTTTATGAGCCGCACCACCTCTTCCGGTTCGTCCACCACCTCGAAGATGTCCAGATCGGCCGGAGAGATCATTCCTTCCGCCAAAGGCCGCTTCTTGATCCAGTTCACAAGTCCGGACCAGTAATCCGTTCCAACCAGAATCACGGGGAACGGCCTCGCCCGTTTGGTCTGAATCAGGGTGATCGATTCCATCAATTCGTCAAGCGTCCCGAACCCGCCGGGAAGAATGACATAGGCGACGGCGTATTTTATGAACATAAGCTTCCGTACAAAAAAATACCGGAAACTCAGTTTTACGTTGGAATACGCATTGGCGGCCTGTTCGAACGGCAGTTCGATGTTCAAGCCCACGGAAGTGCCCCCCGCTTCGGCAGCTCCTTTGTTGGCGGCTTCCATCACGCCGCCGCCGCCACCGGATATGACGGCAAAGCCTTCACCTGCCAAAAGACGGGAAATTTCAAGGGCTTTTAAGTAAACGGGCGAATCCGGTTTGACGCGGGAGGAACCGAAAATAGAAACGGCGTGGCCCAATTCGCTCAACGTCTCGAACCCGTCCACCAGTTCGGCCAGGATCCGAAACACACGCCAGGCTTCACTTGATGACAACAGATCCACCACATACTGCTCTTTTTCTTGCATCACGGTCATCCTTCACATATAGTTTCAGTGTCACGATTCCTCGGCATACATCAAAGCCGGTTCATATTCGAGGAAACGCAAGAGTTCCTTGCGGGTGTATATCGTTACCTTGAAGCGTCCGAGATAACGTTGCACGATCTCCGGAGTGGACTTTGTCCCGTGCAGGAAGTCCTGAGCCGGCGCTTTGAACGAATGGTTGCTTGAAATGAGCGAATCCACCAGGATCGTTTGTCCTAAATGCGGCCAGACCGGATTTATTCGAGTTCCCGAAAACGCCTCGGGGCCAAAAAAGTTGACCTGTCCCCGCTGCAAGGAACGTTTTCTTCACGTCTCCGAAAAAAGAGCCTTTTTCCGATCCCAACCGCTTGTCCTCATACGCTACGGCCCCTTTCATTTTGACTTTACCGACCTCACGCAGAGAGCCGAAATGGTAGACCTCTCGATGGAGGGCATGAGGATCAGGATCAAGAAAACGCCGCCCGACCCCCACGCACGCGTGGGGCTCTCGTTCTCCCTGCCGGGTTCGGACGAAGAGATCAAAGCTAAACCGAAATCGGGTTTTTCCAGAGGTTCTGACCTTCAAACATCCGCCGGCCCACACCCGTTACGGTTTGCCGGTAGCCGGCCAAGGTACCGGAGGGCGCCTCTCAGTGCGCGGACGAAACCTGAAACCTCGCGTCCGTCCGACGCCCCAAGCGCGCCAAAACTCTTAGGGAAATACCACATTCGCATCCCGCTCGTCCATCCTCTCCGCCAACATATTGAACGGAAGCTTCGACGCTCGACGGGAAAAAACATTAACCGTTGAATCCCAGGGGTCTTTTCATCCCGCTTCATTCGACCGCTTTCGCAGTTTCGAAAACATGCGGCCGGCGCCAAATCGGGTTACCATTTTGTCACTGGAAGGGATCCCGTCCGGCGAGATGGAGTTCGATCGATAAGAGTGAAGCCGGGTCACAACAGGACGCGCCCGGGGCAGGCCCTTCCATCGCGCCTGACGGCGGGCGAACGGATTCGCGCCGGCGGATAGTGACGGCGAAGCAGCACGAGCCCGCCGATGTCCGGTGGAGTTGCCATACGGATGGAAATGAGGCCTAATATATGGACATCATTATATTTTTATCCAGGATCAGCCATATCGAAATACCTTGGGCAAGGGAATAAATCGTGCTCACGGATCCTCCTCCGAAGGCGGCCAAGGCGGATAAAGGTTTTTTTACTCATAAAAAACCGTTCTATATCAGGAAGTTATATGACAGGTCACCGAGGCGGGACGGTAGGGGTAAAACATTTTTTATTGCAAAGGAATTAACCGGATCGTTCAAATCCCCGAGATAGGCTTAACCACGGCCTTTTCAGGCGATTTGCCGGGGCGCGCAAAAACTGGCATGCATGTTGCTTGAAAGTAGATCAAACAACCTCTCTCTTCTCCTTCAAAAGCTGGGTCGTCGCGAGACGTACCCGGCTTTTTTTTGTTACGCGCTTGACGGGATCGCGCGAGTAGGCCCATCCGTTCCAGTGCCGCCCATGTGCCGCCCAGAACGGACGATACTTCCATCACCGGTATCCTCGTCCCGGCGCCGTACAACTACTTGCGCACGAGCCCTCCGCCCATTCGGACCGGCTGCAAGGAAACGTGTCAGCTTTCCTCCCACCCATGTTGGCCGATGAGTCGCACGAAGGCTACCCCCATGAGGTTTTCCTGGCGGAAATCTCCGCTCGGTTCGCGGATCACGCGGATCAGCATTTGACCGTATTCGTCCCCGCCCACCGGCATTACCAGTATTCCCCCCAGGGCGAGCTGTTCAGTCAACGGCTGAGGAATACGAGGTCCGCCCGCAGTGGCTATGATGCCTTGAAAAGGGGCCTCGGAATCCCACCCTCGGGTGCCGTCCCCCACGTGGCAATGAATGTTCGTGTAACCTAATTCCGCGAACCGCCTCCGCGCCTCTTCCATCAGTTCGGGTATTCGCTCGATGGTATATACTTCTCCGGCGATTCTGCTCAATACGGCAGCCTGGTAGCCGGAGCCGGTGCCAATTTCCAGTACCTTCTCACCGCCTTTGAGTTCGAGCGCTTCGGTCATATACGCAACAATGTATGGCTGAGAGATGGTCTGACCCTGTCCGATGGGGAGTGGCCTGTCGTCGTAGGCCTCGTAGCGCATTGTCTTTGGAACGAAGAGATGCCTTGGCACCGTACGCATGGCTTCGAGCACTTTGGGATCGCGCACACCCCGTCTTTGGATCTGATCCCGAACCATATTCAGCCGTTCGTTAATGTAACCATCTTCATTTATTTGAGAATCCGTCAATCCAACCTCCAGCTCAAAAGGTCCTTCACTGTTTCAACGGCCCAATTTGACCAACCGGCACATCCGGGAACCCTGCTTCAAGTATACTCACCTTGGCCCGGACGCGCGTTACGCCTGTGGTAACCCGGGATAAAGCTCGCCTTCATCAAAAGGGTTAAATGGCTCAGGAACTCTTGGTCATCGAGTCTACATCATATCCGGCTTTTCTGTAATTCTCCAGCGCCCTGGTTTTCATTTGCCGGTCTTGTGTTTTCTCGGAGTGCTTGTCCGCCAGCTCCGCGGCATGACTCCACTTCCCTTCCTTTTCATACGAAGTCAATCGCTGTTCCACATGTGTCTGTACCTCGGAATGTTCCACCACCAGGGCCCGGCACCGGGACAGCACCCGTTTGACTCCCGCTCCGCAGTCGGGACAGCATTCGAGCGGTTTTTCCCGCAGCGATTGAACGGTTTCGAAACCATGCCGGCACCGGTCGCACGATGCCTCCGGCGAGACGGCCTCATATTCATAGATGGGCATGAAGGATTCCCTCATTTCCGTAAAAGCGCCGCCCGGGTTCCATCCAAAGAGGTACAATCCGTGGCGTACGCTTGGCTTTCGTGTTTCGAAGGTCTCTTGGGGATACCATTACCAGGGCCGTATCATGCGGGTTCAATTCCGCCGCACACAACGCAATTCGGATCTCTTAGAACTTCGATCTCGGAGAACGTCATTGCAAGCCCATCATAAACGAGCAATCGGCCCGCAAGCAAATTCCCCATGCCTACCAGATACTTGACGGCCTCGGTGGCCTGGATCATGGCCACGATTCCGGGAGTGGTGCCCAGTACGGGAAATTTCTCGTTGTCCAGCCGCTCGGGAAACAGACACTTCAAACAGGGTGTCCGCCCGGGCAGAATCCAGGTGGTCATACCGTTCATGCCATGGATGCCCCCATAGATCATGGGTATCCGGGCTTGAACGGCGGCGCGGTTCAGAATTTGACGAACGTGCAGATCGTCCAACGCATCCAGTATGAGATCGTGGCGCGATACGATCTCGGACGCGTTTTCGGCTGAGAGAGATACCCCGAGTTCGCGGACGTCCGTCGCCGAGTTCAGCCGCCGGATCTTTTCCGCGGCGGATCTCACTTTATCGTCGCCCACATTGTCTTCCCAGTGCAAAATCTGGCGATTCAAGTTGGACCATTCCACCTGGTCATAATCCACCAGGGTGATCGCGCCCACGCCGGCCGCTGCCAGATATAAGGCCAGCGGGCATCCGAGCCCCCCGACTCCGACGATTAGTACTCGGGCCTGTTTGAGTTTCTCCTGTCCCGCTTCACCGAAATCGGCCAGCATGATCTGCCGCTCGTACCGCTCACGCTCCTTCCGGGTAATCATGAGTGAACTCCCGTGTCCATCCGTGCTTGACCCAATCCTCATGAGAGGCGTCATCCCGATCGCGACGGCTACCTTTTCACGGGCCCGGCCGCCACCAGGTACAGCACCCGTTCCGCAGGCTCCAATCCCAGGACGTTTGCGGCCTCGGCGTCATAAAAAGCGCCGATTCCGCAAGCGCCCATTCCCAGACCCGTGGCGGCCAGGTAGACCCGTTGTCCCAGCATGCCCGCCTTCAACATGAGGTGCCGGTAGGACCGGGGACCGTACCGATCCTCGATCTTTTTCAAATCCGCAAACATCACCAGGAGAACGGCGGCCCGGGCAAGCCACATCTGGTTCAAGGCGGCATCGGCCATGTCTCGCAGCAGATCCCCCTCCTTTACCAGGGCCATTTGCCGGGTGCGCGGATCGATCCGATAAAACCCCGGCGCCGTATCGGCCACATCTCCGACCAGTATACCCAGATCCGGCCTTGGTCCGCGGTACAGATCCGAGTCGCTCGGACCCAATATCAATCCGAGCAACGTTCCCAGCCGGCCTTTGGACACGGGCCGGACAACGTAATTCCGCTTCGATCGCCTGGTTTGAACCGTTTCCACAAAGGAGGGAAAATCCATCGTCCCTTCCGCCTCCGGCACGGCCTCCCAAAGCCATGGACCCTTTTTGCCCGGTTCTTCACCGCCCGACGCTACCGAGTCAACGGAACCCGTTTCCCGATGCACGCCGACGATCTTGTCGAACGTCCGAATCCCCGGACACAAGGGGCCGGCTTGAAAGGACACGGGAGAAGCCGCTTGTTCGGCTGAAACGGAAACGGGGCCACCGGATCTCCAATAGGCTCGAACCAGCGCCAACGCGCCCTCTTGCTCGTCGTCGATACCTGACAGCCGTTCGACTTCAGCGTTTCCGAAATCCAGATGCAGATCGAACGGAATGCTCAGGAATTTCAACGAGAGCAACAGATTCTCCAGAAGATGTCCTGTATCGTACAGGCAATAGCGGTATGCACGTTCCCGGTACTTCCAGGCGCTGCGGAAGAATATAGCCGAAAGCACGAAGATCACGGATGGTTTCCCGGATGGTTCGGATGCATCCACGAGACGGTCCAGCGACTCCGTGAAGTTCCCCTGGCGAAGCAGGGAAAGCCCGGAACGGCTCACTGTAAAGTGATATAACCCGTCTTCCAACGATCGGACGCCGCACGTCGCGCAGTACACCTCGAATGGATAGAGTGCTCCCGCGGAGGCCGGCGCTCTGTAGTAGAACCAGTCGTGTCCATGCTTGGCTCGGGCCGTCACCCCCCCGGAAAGATACAAAATGGCAGCCAGATTTTCAGGAAGAAACTCCGCTTCCTTCGGCGTGATCTCGGGACCGCACATCACTTGCCAAACGTTCCCCTCGGGCCAGGCCGGCGGTTCGGACAGGGGATACACCGGCAGATGCGGGTATTCTCGAAACACGGAAGGCTGATTCCCCCAATCCAGTCCACCGCCGGACATGCCATACCGGTCGTAGGCGGTTTGATCCTGATACTCGCTACCTCGAATTCCCATTCGAGACTCCTTTTGTTCGACGTACCGACCGGGCGCTGCCTGTACAGCGAATACTCGCTTACGGGATCCCGCGGCGCCGGATCGATTCAGCCGTTCGCAGGGTCCCTTTCACCGGGTGTCCGGCAACCTCCAACCATCCCTCGATACCCCCTTCCGGTCATGAGCTGGAAACTTCTTTACACCGGTCGGAGGGGACGATATGTAATCTAGACTCGGCGCTTCCGGGTTCGAGTCGTCCGGGCCCGGCATGCAATTCGCACTTCAAACAGGAAAGGCTACGGTTATGGATTTCAAGAACATTCTATACAGTCAAGAAGATTCGCTGGCCAGAATTACTTTGAATCGGCCCGACACGGCCAACGCCCTGTCTCTCGAACTCATCGAGGAGATTATAACGGTTATAGAGGGATTGGAAAAGAGCAAGGATGTATCGGTATTGGTCATCGAGAGTTCCGGAAAAAATTTCTGTTCCGGACATCTGTTGAAGGAACTGGTGGGTGGTTCCCTGCTCTCCTATCGAAACGTGTTCACCCGATGTTCCGAAATGATGGAAAAATTGCATCGGCTTGCCGTCCCAGTCCTGGCAAGCGTACGCGGAGCCGCGTTCGCCGCGGGGTGCCAGTTGGTGGGGGCCTGCGATCTTGCCATAGCGGAGGAAAACGCACGCTTCGCCACCCCCGGAGTCAAAATCGGCCTGTTTTGCACCACGCCGATGATATCCCTGACCCGTTGCGTAGGACGAAAGACAGCGCTCGATATGTTGATCACGGGACGAGTCTTGTCGGCCAAAGAGGCGCTGCAACATGGACTGATCAGCCGGGTTTGCACCGCGGATCGCCTGGAAGAAGAAACATACGAGATCGCCCGCACCATTGCGACCTACAGCCGTGTCGCCGTCCGGTCGGGCAAGGCCTCGTTTTATCGTCAAATCGAGATGGCGGAGACCGATGCGCTCTTTTATGCCAAGGATGTCATTTCCTACGACCTGGCCTACGAAGATGCTCAAGAGGGCATTCAAGCGTTTCTCGAAAAGCGTGCGCCGGTTTGGAAACATCGCTGACCCGATGACCCGGTTCCCGTATCCCGACTGAACCGCTCCCGGAGGTCACCCCTGGTCCTCGAAAAAAACGAGGTTTGGAACGCGCCACCGATCGTTGGGGTGATGGTCCGCCCGCCCTCCATCGTTCAACCCGAGAGGGATCGAGGGCGGGCCCGTCCGGCAACGAGGGATCCAAACCTGCATAAAAGAAGACCGGAAACGGGTTCCCGGTCTTTTGGCCGTTCATAGGAACGTCAGGTCTTTCTAACCGGCGGGTTCCGAAACCATCTTATAGAACTTAACATCCAGCGGTTTGGCCAGCAACTCTTTGGCTCTTTTCACGAACCCGGTCAAATGCGGAGAGGCCATGTGCTCGTCCAGGGCCGACTTACCGGTCCAATTCTCGTAAAAGAAGAACTTCTTGGGATCGTCTTCGGATCGGTGCAGGTCGTAGTTGATGCAGCCCGCTTCCTTTCGGGTAGGCTTGATCAGCTCCAACAACGCTTTGTTCAATTCTTCCTCTTTGCCCGGCTTCGCTTCCAACATGGCCACAATAGTGATCATAGAGCTCCTCCCCGTCGTTCGTGGTTGTCTTCTGCCTCACGGTGACTTCAAAACGAAATCGACCGCGGCAATGTTCGTACAAAAACCAGCCTTAGTCAATAAGAACCTCTTGCGTCCGGACGCAGTAAGAATGGAGAAGCGAGGGAGGCCTTTGAAACTCGTTAGTTACTCGATCCAGTGGCTGTCACAAGTTGGAATTGCCCTGCCAATATCTCAATTTCCTTCAAGGATTCCGGAGGAGCGATAAAAACGATCAGGTCCTTTTGGGTGCATCGCTCCGGCGAAATCTCACGGGGATTCAGTTCCCAGTCGCCCATTACGTAGCTGAACAGGTATGTCCCCCCGTCTCCACTCAGAAAACCTTTGGACCGAACAACCGCCGGCGGCAGACGATCCGCAAACTTCCTGATGGTTTCTAGATCCTTTCCCACCCATTTATACACCGCGGAAAGCAGTCTGTCGGGAGGAGTCACCTGAGCTTCCGGATCGTCCAGCAGAGCCTCCACATACTCATCCAACTGGCTCGGCGTCAGGGGTTCTCCTTCCGCGATTTGGGAACTCGGCCTTTCCGTTTCATCCGAGAAGAAAATGGACGAGAAATCGATATCGCCGTAGACCGTCTCGTAAAACGTTGGATCGGGGTGATGCGTCTTCACCACATCCTTGATCCGATCGATGGTAGCCCGGTCCGCCGTATCCACCTTGTTGACGAGGAACAGGGTGGAAGATTCCAACTGCTTTTCGATGGACTGAAACGCTCCGTAGGCGCCCAGAAAATGGGCGGCGTCAATAACGCAGATCTGCTCTTTGAACAAAAAGCGATTCTTGAAAATAGAAAGCTTTAGATCCCTTTTCAGATCCGTTGGATTTGCCACGCCCGTAGACTCGATGAGCAGGATATCAGGCCGGATTTCCTGCGAGATGGAATACATGCCCTTTACAAAGTCCGTTTTCACGCACGCACAGAAGATCGACCCCTTACTGATCTCCATCATTTCCAGATCTTCGTTTTCCACCAGTGTACCATCTATACCCACCTCGCCGAACTCGTTCATAAGGATCATCAGCTTGCGGTCTTTCGGAAATTGATGGATGACCCGATTCAACAAGGTGGTCTTTCCCGATCCGAGAAAACCCGTGATCAGGTACACAAAGGTCGCGGTCCCCATGCTCTATACCCTCGCTTTTAGCGCATCCTCTATTTCAGAAACTGAAAGCAATTTGCCGACCGATACCACGTCATCATTGATCACCAGGGCAGGGGTAACGAACACCCCGTATTTTGCAAATACGTCTATATCCTTGACCTGGGCCAACTCCGCCTTGTCGGACAGATCCAGCTCCCGTAAGGCTAAAAGGACATTATCGTATAACTGATCGCATCGTTTGCACCCCGGACCAAGCACCTGGATTTTCATCGATTATTCCTCCGTGGCTCGCTCGTCGTTATTCCCGCCGAGAGGCGGTTCAATAAGGCCTCAAACATCAGGTTGAGACGCAACTTCGCAACTTCCCGATCGTTTTCTCTCGGTCCACTTTCCAGCCCACAAACGCCAGACGGGTTTCAGGAGCCCCTTTCCATCCGGTCCACTCGCTCTTGCCTCCCACGAAATTAAGCATGGCGACCCGATCCTCAAAGCGCACCGTACCCTTCAAACGAAACAGTTCCCAAGGCAGGTCTTCGATGAAACGGTTGAAGCAGCTCTCGACCAGGGGACGTGTCTCCACGAATGAAAACGCGGCGTAGCCGGCCTCCGAGGCGTCCACGGGATGCTCGTGTCCCCGATCAGCGCAGCGGTGAGCGTGGTCATGGGCCTCTGAGCAACAATCTCCAGCCGGAGATACGGTCCGGAAGAAACCTCCCGGCTCCATCATCGCCTGTTCCGCTTCCGGATACGCCATGAGAGTTTCCGGGTCCACCCTGCACTGGATCGTCGGCACCACCCGGCAATGGGGAATAGCTTCATGAATCTCGTTCAAATAGACCGGCACCTGGTCTTCCTTCAGGAGATCGATCTTGTTCAACAGGATCAGATGGGCCTCCTCGAGCTGGTGATAGAACAACGGGCCGAACACCTCCCGCGCTTCCCAGAAGTCGGCGTCCAGAACCGTAATGATCTTTCGGATCTCCATGAGGTCGCACAACCGGGGCGTCCGAAGTACAGCGGAGACGGCCTTTGGATCGGCAACCCCTGTGGCCTCGATGAAGACACGGCGTGGCGCATAGCGTTCCCAAACGTTTACAAGGGTCTGCTCCAGGTCCGAACTCAGCGTGCAACAGATACAACCACTGGTCAGCTCCACCACATCCGACCCGAGGCCCTCGAGGAGAGACCCGTCAACGCCCACTTCGCCGAACTCGTTCACGATTACGACAGTACCGCTCAAATCGGTGTCCCACGAGAGAATCCGTTTGAGCAGGGTAGTCTTCCCGGCTCCCAGAAACCCGGCAAGCAGAAGTACATCGACCTTACGGCCGATTCCATGTCCTGACTTTCCCATCACGCTGGTCACCTTATTCCTCAAACGGCCCGGCAATGGTCATATCTTCCTCCAATTTGATAACCTGCCTGCAAAACCAACAGATTCCCACCTCACGATCCTGCCGAGCCAAAATCCCCCACGCTGTCCGGTAACGTAACAGATCTTCTCCCAATATCTCCTCGATCTCGTCCGGGTGTTCGAGGGGACGGATACGATCCATCTTACCGCAATAGGGACACCGGACTCCGAAAAGAGCATACTCGGTGTGGGGCAGTTCTTTGTCTAAGGCAATTTCTTTCAGTGTCGCTACAGCCTTTTCTCCGTCCATACACTCTCATCTATTGATCGTCTGTCGTTCATTACCAACATCTAGCAGCATTTGTAGAGCCGCAACAGCCGCTTATCCATCACGAAATGAAATTTCATCCAGGAACTTCCGTCAAAGTGGGTTCGAACGCCGTGAACCGTGTCGGCCACCTGTATCGTACTTCTGAGATGCGTAATGATGATCAGTTGGCGTTTTCTTGCCAGCTCTTTAAACAGATTGGACATGCTTCGATGATTGGTCCAATCCAAAGACGGCTCCACCTCATCGAGGAGATAAAAAGGGCTCTGCAGTTGACCGAACAGGGCCAATTTGGCGGCAAGCGAAGTAACGGTCTTTTCGCCCCCCGAAACGAACCGGGCCACTTTGGCCCCCTTGTCCGGGAACACGATTTCGATTTCCAGGCCGGACCTGCCGTTGTAGGACTCCAGCAACAACCTGGCGTCCCCCCGGTACATCAATTGTTTGAACAGATACCGGAATTCCTCGTTGAATCGATCGAGCCGTTCCTTTTCAGAAGAACCCTCCGTTGGAACGCCCGTGAACTGCAAAAAATAAGAGAGCCGATCCGCGGGGTGCATGTCGAGGAAATCGTTGATCTGCTCTTGCCGGACCAGCGTTTTCAGCGCCTCTCCCAGACCGAGATCATAGAGGCGCCGCCGGTAGCGTTCGCCGTCCAACCGCTCGTTTCCGACCTGATACGTTTCAGCCCCGGATCGTTCCAGGGCGCGGGAAACGGTAAACGCGGAGGCATTTTTCTCGGGACCTTCCTTGAACCGAAGCTCCACCCATGCCTGTTGAGCGGGAGCGAGGTTTTTACTTCCCGAATACAGCAAATCCTCCGTTTTGTAGCAACGCAGTTTCTTCGGATCATCCTCGCCTAACACCCAGGTTATGGCATCGAGGATGTTGGATTTGCCCACGCCATTGTTTCCAATGATCACACCGATTCCCGGATTAAAGGTAACGTCGGCTTCTTCCGCGTACGACTTGAAACCCCTAGCCCTGAAGTTCTCTAAGAATAGCATCTAGTTCAACCTCGAACGTTCGGTCTCCAATTCCTGTTCGGCCGCTCGCGACCCCGCCTTACCGGCTCCCCGGATTAACCGCTCCGGGAAGTGGCCGTGGGAGAAAGATTACACCACTTGTTATGACAATCCACCCCGGCCGCACGTTTATCATGGGCCTTACGAAGCCCCATGTTTCCGGCTCCATAGAACATCAACAGGCAAGTGCCTTTTCCCAGGCCCTTATTGAAAACGGAAACCCGACTCTGCAGTCTTTATATACGTTGTCCTCAAATGCGAAGTCGCGCAGGCGATGGGTTTTCGCAATGCCGCCGGCGTCTCTTCTTGAATTCATACCCTTTCACGGTGATGGCGATCTTCCGCTCCCGGCCTCCGATTCAACCGGAGTAGCGGTCCTTGATGGCCTGGACCAAGTCTTCCTGGGGAGGAATGTTGGCTTCGAACACGAGCCGGCCGTTCAAGGCCACGCTCGGAAGCATCTTGGCTCTCAGTTCCTTGAATCGAGCCACGCCCTCCCGTGTTCGCATGTCCCATTCACGGATTTCGATCAAGTCCTGTATCTCTTCCGGTAAAGCCTTTACCGACTCCGCCATGTAGACGCACGCCAGTCATTGACGAAAATCGGTGAGCAGTACGTCTACAACCACCTTATCCATGAGGACCTCCGATAAGAGCCGAAACCCTCTCCATCTTCCAGGCGTCGGAACAACCGTCAAAACCGGCGAAACGATATGGCCAGTTCATCGTTTTCTTGTTCCAGAACCGCATAGCTACGTCGGCCTTCCTTGTTGAGGGCGCCTACGTTCACCAAATCCACCGTTCCCAGCCGGACGTGCTTATTCCTCCCGGTGTGAGCGAAGAGAACCGCGTCCACGCTGAATTGCCGCGTCATCGTCTCGACGGCGGGAAACACGTCTTCGTCCTGAAGATAGTCGCTCAAGTTACTCACTACGATCAGCTCCGTAGAATACGGAGAATAATCCGAAAAGCCGTCCAAATCTTGCAAGAAGCCGTCATAGAAGGCCAGACACCGGCTGGAGCCGACTTGAAACACACACATAAGGGGCAATGTCAGGAGACAATCCCGATTTACCGCTTTCAGGAAAAATTCGCCGGCTCCCTCTTTCTTTTCCATTCCGTCGTTTCCCAGCGCAGCCATTCGATCCGCCGGACCCTGAACGCATATCCATTCTTCTTTTCTGACCCGTTCGACCACCGCATCGTTGGAGCCGCCCCGCATGACCTGATTTCCCAGGCAGTACACCGCATCAGGACGCCCGCTCTCCACTTCCCGACAGAAATGCTCCAGCGACTCGAGGTCGCCGTTCAATTCCGCGAGCACAAACACCCGGGATCGGATTTCCGGATCTTCCTGAACCGGTATGGGCGGCGCTTTTTCCAGCAATCCCTCCCGGACCAGGCTCAACGCATGGGCCAACTGATCGGGACATGATCCCTTTTCGCGGCAGGGAATCCCCTTCAGTAAAGGGATGACCCGTTCGACCCGCTCGCCCTTCAGAAGACGGGCAACGGTCTCGGCATTCCCCGGACATCCGCCGCCGACATATCGGACCCACTTTATCGTGTCCCCTTCGAGGTCAAAGTGGATCTCCCGGGCGCATACTCCTTTTGTCTTGAAAATATACATGGCGCTGAAAATAAGGGCGGTTCAGGATGGTCTTGATCCGGATGTCAACCGGGATGCACGAAGTCCCGGTGAAGGAGTGGTCTAAAGCAGTTTTCTCGCCGGTTAGTTCTTTCCGCCACCGTTACCGCCGCTTAGTCGTTTGTTTCTTTTATCGCCGCTTCCAATTCTTCAACGGAAGGCGTGATGTTGAAGCACAGTTTGCCGTTAATGAATATCGATGGGATAGGCGCCGGCCTTCCCAGGCCGGTGGAAAGCTCGTAATACCGTTTCGCACCCGCCTTTTCCCTCAATACCACCTTGTTCCATCGGACCTCGTCATCGAATTTCGCTGTCGCGGCTTCAACGACATTGGCCATATACACGCAGGGAATGCAGTGATCTCCCTCGTAGATGACTTCAACATGCACTCGGGACATGAAGAATCACCCGCATGCCAGGATTTCCCCGTTATTCAGGTAGCGTTTGATAGACTCTTCCAGCTCATCGAGCCGTGGAATAACATCGAAAACCAGTTTGCCGTCAAAAAAAAGCGAAGGAATGGGCGCACACCGAAAGCGTTTATGCACTTCTTCTCTTCCGTACAAATCCAGAGACAGTTCGTAAAACCGCCGGGCGTGTACCTTGCTTTTCGTATACTCGATCAATGTCCACCGAACCTGGTCTCCGAAGCGGGGAGCGATTGTTTGGACAGCCTCCCGCATATAGTAGCAATGAGGGCAGTGTTCTCCCTGGTAAATGATTTCCATGTGAAGCTGCTTCAACGCTACAACTCCTTGATTGCCGATTGTGCAGTTTACCTTCGTACGCCGGGCTCTCCGCATACGTCCTGCAGAAGGAGGTTCATGCCTCAACGGAATCGCTCTCACGCGACCGAACACCGTCCGGCATGAGTTAAACTTCAAGGAACAGGCGGGAATCATCCCGCCGGCCCTTGAAGCGGTTTTATACGGTCATGCTTGACTGACGACATCTCGACAAAGCGCGCCGCCGTCCTGACACCAAAACGGGCGGAACGTTCGGGTGAAGCCTCAGGCCCAAAGGCCTGGGGCTTCAGATCAGGAAACGCCTCGATCAAAGCGAGCCCGGCACAAAAAGGCGGCTCGAGATCAAATGGCCTTCGTGTGGAGGCCAGCCCCCGCTTTTGCGAGGTTTTCCTGGATCTTGTCAAAGTCGAAACCCGTATTTCTCAGGGATTTGAGCCGATCGCTCATTTCCTTACTGGGCGCCCTCTTGGCCATGGCGTCGATGAGTTCCTCGTACTGAGGGATGATGCTTTCAAATACAACGTCCCTCTGGATACAGATAGAAGGCAGCACCTTGCCTTTCAACTCAAGGAACTTGCCTATGCCGTCTTTATTCTTGATCGACCATTCCTTGTATTCGATCATGCGTTGGACATCCTCGGGCAGCGCTGCGATGGCTTCCGTCATGTAGCCACACGCCGCACATTGCACGCTGTCCAGCGTTAGAATGTCTATGTGGATCTTATCGTTGGCCATTATATTCCTCCTCGGCTACTTTTTACCAGGATTTAGGGTACTTGGCGTAGTACTCATCGATCCAAGCTTTCGCTTCGTACGCCTGATCCATGTGTTCCACCGGAACATCATAGGGCATGTCTCACCCAGGTGCGAAGCAGTAACCTTCGTTGCCTCCGGCGGCCAGACTGACAATGGCGTCCTCACGCGGCGAAAGGAGCCCCAGAGAGAGGGCCAACGTAAGCTTGAGGTTTCCGCCGAATCCAACGCCATGTTTTCTGGCAATGTCACGCACGAACACCATGTTAAGCTGTTCGTCGATGGCGAAGCCATGGGTTCCGATTTGAGCCACGGACTCCATCACTTTGGTGGCGTCGCCGCAGATGAAGAAGCTCGACGTCTTGCCCGCGTCGTGGATGGCCTTGATGGCGGGCTGCGCGTACGGCCTTACGAATTCGCGGAAGGTTTCGTCTTTGATCTGGGAAGCCACGGGATCCACGACAGCGATAATGTCGCAGCCGATACTCGCGTAGATTTCAGCGGCCTTTGCACCCACCTCGCCTGCGAACTTGCAGACGTCGTGCGCGGACGCTTTATCTTTGTACACGTCCGTAAAAACTTTGACACCTTTCAGGTGAGCCGCCAGGGTCAGGGGGCCGCACAGGAGGCCCATCATGGCGCAGTCCATTTCGTCCAGTTGGGGTTTGGCAAGCTTTCCCGCTTCCACGATCACCGGCCAGCGACCGTCGGTCGGGCCCGGGATCTTGAGGCCGGCTTCTGCAACCGTGCATTTGGCGCAGGGGTGAGAGGTTACGCTGGGAACGTTATCAGGCCACCACTTAATGCCGCATCCCATGGAAGTGGCTTCTACGGACAGGTCGAAAGCCAGAGGAACACCGTCCGCTTTGTAACGCCTGGCCGCCTCAACCACGCCTTTGGCCAGCAGTTTGGGATCCTGCATAAACTTGTCCGCGGGTTCGTTGATCAGAAACGCACTGTGCACGCCTGAATAAGGAACCCACGGAGCAGTCGGCGTTCGCTTTCCACGGATAGCGTCTATGAGCATCTGTTTCGCCATAATGTACCTCCTTGGCTGTTTAGATCGTATTTTGCCCAGATACCGTCGCACTAGTCGGTTCAGCTCCCTCCGATCCCAGCCGCTGCCCGCCCCCCTTCGGGATAGATTTAAGATCGGAAGACAACTCATGGCGTTGCGCTCGCAACACCGGTTAAAGGATAAACGCTCCACTGTGGGATTTTCGGCCTGAGTGAAGGACCCGTCCACTGCCGTCCGAAATGTGTTTCTTGGTCGGGCGCAAGCCTCCTACGATCAATCCCGGCATGTTGCCGCGAGAGGGCAACTGCATGGGTACTTCGGTCTTCGCAGCGAGCGACGCCTCTCGATCACGCCGCAACTCGACTATGAATAGGTGTGAATGGGTGATGAGACCGTGCCGGACACCCTGTCCGTCATAACACCTCGATCCCGTGCGGCGGCCCCGGCTTGCCTCCAAGCCCCACAGTTTGGATTCTCCTCAAACGTAACCTGAGGGCGCCTCATCGAACGTCCGTTTACTAACACCATCCACCATGCTCCGGCGGTGTGGCGACCGACGGCTGAGGACGATATCCTCTTCCCGCCCGGTCATTCCTGCTGGAATTCGATGGTTACGGTCCGGGGAAGCGCCATTTCCAATTCCGCCTCCGCCGCTTTGATGCAAGCTGTGGGAATCGGACACGCGGCGTGGAGCTTGCACCGACCAGCCGCGGAAACCAATCCGCTTTGGCCGAACGGCTTTCCCACGATGTCCCGCAACTCCAGCTCCTTCACCGCCTCCGCAAGTTTTTGGATCTGCTTGCATTCGCTTTCAATCGTCAACTGGACGATCTGTCGGTCCCGCCTTACGGTTGTTATGGTACATTCAAAGCCACAAATACCCGGATCTACATGTACTTTTTTCATAATTGGTTGAAATGCGCCCCAGGGAGAACCCTGGGGGCGCAAGATCTGCTTTTCCTATTTTTGATGAAGGATTTCGGACGGTACAACACCCTCCAAATGGGGGAAGGGATTCTTCATATGCGGTATCTGCATAGCTTCCATGAACTGCTGCTGGAAGTCCTTCTCCACCGTCAACTCGATGTACTCCACGTTCCGGGACACCCAGTTGGCTTCCACGCGTTTTTCTTTGTTCAACAGCGCGCACCGCGCTCCGTCGCCCGCCGCGTTACCGACAGAGTGGATTTTCTCGATCTCGCAATCCGGGAACAGCCCCATTACCAAGGCCTTGGTCCGGTCCACGTGTGTACCGAACGCGCCCGCAATCTTTATGGTATCCACAGCGTCGATGTCCATCCGGCGCATCATCAGTAGGCATCCACAATGTAAAGCGCCCTTGGCCAACTGGATCTGCCGGACGTCTTTCTGACTGATCACCACGTCCTTCTTAATGGAAGTCTCATCGGCCCAGGCGATTACGAATTCCGGTTGTTTGGTTTCCGGATTCACCCGGTAGCGATTGGATTTCTGCGCCGAGCTGAAACGGCCTGCTTTATTGATGACACCGGAGCGGTAAAGTTCCGCCAGTACATCCAGGATCCCCGATCCGCAAATACCCTTGGTCTTCAGGTCTTTCTTTTCGGCGTACTTGGAAAAGGCATCGTGCCCGATAACCTTGTAATTGACCTCGTGGGTTTCCGGATCGATTTCGATGCGCTCGATAGCTCCCGGCGCCGCCCGCATACCGAAAGAGAGCTGAGCTCCTTCCAGGGCCGGCCCCGTGGCGCAGGACGAAGAGATCAGCTTGTGTTTGTTACCCAGCACCAGCTCGCCGTTGGTGCCGATGTCGATAAGAAGCTCTATCTCTTCGTGTTTGTACGGCTCCTCGGCTATGAGTACGCCCACATTGTCCGCACCCACAAATCCGGCCTCGTTTGGCAGCACATGAACGTAGGCGCTCTTGTTGATCTTGAGGTTCAGATCGCGGGCTTTAATATCGAGGCTCTTGTGCAGCACGGGGGGAAATGGCGCCAATCCCACAAACTCAGGATTCAAGGCCAACAAGATGTGGTGCATGGCGGTGTTAAACACAATGGTCATGTCCACCACGTCTTCTCTATTGAGACACGGGTATACGTCCCGTTCTACCGTGTCCTCGAGCTCGTCGTCGGGCTCTTCTTCCCCTTTCTTCTTTTTCTTTTTCGGGGGATAAGTAGCCGTGATCACGTCGTCAATAATGGTGTTCAGTCCCTGGATGATTTCATTGCTCATCTTCTCCAGGCCGTCTTCGTTCATCATGTGATACGTGATACGCGCCATGACGTCCTCGCCGTACTTGCATTGAGGATTCATCATGGATCGGGTGGTAAATACGGCGCCCGTGGCCAAGTTACAGAAATATCCGGCCACGGTGGTGGTGCCGACGTCCACGGCCAGCCCCCAGTGGTTCTCCACCTTGCCGGGAAGCACACGGATGATTTCCTTATCATTCCAAACCGCCACCGTGGCCTTCCAACCCCCCTCCCGAATCGCCATGGGAAGTTGACGCAGACAAAAGATGTCCACGCTCAGTTCCTTCAGGCCGTACTCCCGGGTCAGCTGGTCTTCAATGCGCTCGAGGTCCCCCAAAGGATCCTCGAACGTCGGCGGACTACATTCCACGTAGTACATCTTAACCGCAGGATCGAGTTTGATGTAGATGTCGCGGGCGGCCTTGCTGACCACCTGCTTACCGGCACGCGACTCTTCAGGTACAAACACGAGTACATCGTCCAGGATCTCAGCCACGCACCCCAGCCTGTAGCCCTGTTCCTTCTCGACTCCTTTGATGAACTTGTCTTCCTCTTCCTTCCATTCCGACACGTGGGACATGTGGGACTCGATGCCGTACTTCTCGAAATAGCCTTCCTCGATGCGAATCTTGCATTTTCCGCAGACTTTCTTCTCTCCGCACAGAGCCTCGATGTCCACGCCCAACTCCCTGGACGCTTCTATGATGTTCACACCTTTCTTCACGCGTCCCCTGCGCGCCGACGGCTGGAAGATGACCATTGCCGTGTCGTCTATTGCCATTAAGTTGTTTCCTCCGAGATTATGATCTGTCACTTTCAGGACGGCGAACGTTCTTACTGTTAAGCCGGTCCCATAACCGGCCGGTCATACGACGCCGTTGTCGCAGGATGTTTCCCGCTCCCCACAAAAAGGCGCCCGATTTCGCATTCGCTCCCCCTGGGAGAAACCACCCCCACCGTTCGACACGAGGTCAAACAGGGGACACGAAAACTACACCGCCGCGGTACATTGTCCGACCGGCAGGACGAGCCGTTTTAAAGCGGCTCTCCCTGTTTTCGCCGCTGTCGAATGGAGTCCGTTACACCTGTCCCGATTGGACTTCACGCAGACGGCCGATCATCTTGATCGCTTCGGACACGGCGTTGCCCGCGCTTTCGGCGTATCCATCCGCTCCGAAGAGCTTGGATACGTCTTTGGTCACCGGGGCTCCTCCGAGCATAATGGCCACGTTCGGGTTCTTTTCCTTGATCATTTTGATGACTTTCTTCATGCCGAGCATGGTGGTGGTCATCATGGCGCTCATGGCCACGATCTCGGAATCCGTGCGGAGCTGCTCTTCCACGAAATTCTCGAGGGGCACGTCACGGCCGAGGTCGTGAACCGTAAACCCGCCCACGTCGAACATCATCTTGACCAGATTCTTGCCGATGTCGTGAACGTCACCCTGGACGGAACCAATCACCACCTGGCCTTTGACCTCGGTGTCATGTTCCGGAACATGCGGACGAAGGATATCCAGCCCGGCGTACAGCGCATCCGCGCACATCAATACTTCCGGCACGAAGTATTCGTTGCGCTCGTACAGATCACCAACGATTTCCATGCCTGCGGCCAGACCGTCCATAATGGCCAGGAGCGCAGGAACGCCTTCATCCAACGCTTTTTGCGCCCACTCTTTGACTTCCTCTTCCTGATAGTTCACCACACCGTCGCTGAGATGTTTCATAATCTCTTCTTTTGTCGCCATAATCGGTTCTCCTTTAGCAACTTATTTTAGAGCCTTCCCACTGCCGGGCTGGGCTTTCTTCCATACTTATGCGTCGTCTCGACGCAAGCCAACATGTTCTCTTCTTTGATATCCGGCCACAAATCGCATCCGGGCATGACGGCATCCACACCGTTTTCGATCGTCTGCTTGATGGCGGCCACAACCTGGTCCTTGGTGGTTTCCGGTTTGCAGGTGATGTTGTACGTGTCGAGGTTGCCCATCAACAATACGTTGTTACCCAGTTTCTTCCGCGCTTCCTTGATATTGCATTTGATGTCCACGGTCAGACCGTCCGCATGACATTCGTTCATCATTTCGATCAGAGGATCCGTAGAGCCGCAGATGTGGAGCAGTTTGGGTGACTTCCACCCGTCGATAATACGGGTCAGGCAGGGTTTGATCACATCGCGGAAGGTTCGTGGACTCAACAGGTCCGCTGCAACACCGGGCTCTCTCAAGGTGATGTAGTCGCAGCCGGCTTTCTGCCATGTCTGGCCTTCCAGAATGCACAAATCCGACATTCTGGCCAACAAAGACTCGACCTTGGCCTTCTCTTTAAACACGGCCTTGAGGATCATGTCCAGCTCGAGGATCTGTCCGATCTGCGTGAACGGACCCAGCACCCAAGCGCCGACGGCGAGTTCCGGCGCTTCTTTCTTGATAATCTTGATGGCCTCGGACACGAGCGGCAAGCGACCTCGACTCATGATGTCGTCGGGAATCACCACTTCGTCCATGGACTTCCACTGTTTGTGGGGAATGGTCGGGTACAGAATGTCTTCGGAATTCTCATAGAGGCTGATCTTGTTGCCCATGGCTTCCGATTCCATCGTCATATCATAGGGAACCACCGCACAGTCAAATCCCATCAACCGCGCGGACCAGATCGCCGACCTGGCCAGACGTTCGGCGCTCGTATGCACGGTGGCGAACTTATATCCGCTCTTCTTGATCCCAGGCATAACCACCATGCCCATGCCACTGAAAAAAGGCATGGTGTCGATGGGTTCTTTTTTCAGCAACCTCATTACGCGTTCTTTAGGTGTCAAATCGGCCATTAATCGCCACTCCTTTCCTCTAACTGGATTTTTGTCAACAGCGTGCATCATCCTGCCTTGCCGGCAGGCTGTTTTGTTATTGCATACCCTTCAGCTGCTCTGCGAAGTCCGGGAATAGCTTGTACAGCGGATGCGTCTCCAATGCCGGCAGCTTCTTTGTTTCTCCGAAAACATAGGCGGCCAGGAACGCTTCGGTCAGGGCAACCGCGGGAAACAGACGCGCCGCTCCGGCCATGGGACCGCTAAAAATCATGTCGTGGAACGTAAACGCCGCCAGACTCTCGAGGGCCGCGTCCGTAGCGCTCCACCCCTTGAATCCCCACATCTCCCGTGCGGCTTTCCACATGTAGGAGCCGTTGCTGGGGGCGCTTGAAGCCGGGAAACCCCATTTTTCCTTGACCATCCGGTTGGCAATGGAACAGAACGCTGTGGCGGGCCCGTTCATAACGGACGTATCTACGATGGTATTGAATTTGGCTCCGGCTTTTTCAATGGCGTCCAGGAGTTTCTGCGTACCCGAAATCCGGCCGCTCGGCATTTGGTCTTCCTGATCAAAAGCAACGAGCAACACGTTCTTTACGCCCATGGCCGCGATCTCTTTAATCTCCGTCTCGAGGTCTTGCTCCCACACGGTAAACATGCGGTCCATGAGATTTTGATCCGCACAGTATTTGACGCCTTCCAGTTTGGGCTTCATGACCCACGCGTCGACACAGAAAGGCATTGTCGAGTTCTCCACCACAAAATCGATGAATCGCTTAAACTCCTCTCCCGTGTTGGCCACGATGTCCGCCATGCCCTGAACTCCGGTTTCATTGGCCAACTTATCCTGATTCTGGAGAAGTTCTCTGGCATACGCTTCGTTGAAACCTTCTTTCCGTTTCTTTCCTTCAAATACACGGTCACCCTTCTGGAAAATGGACGAGCACAATACACACGGATACTCGCCGGGTTGTCCACCGACCTTGACCCCTCCGATATCCACTACCTGTTGTTTCGTCGCAAGTTGAAACATGGTTCCTCCTTATCTCTGGATGTTAATCTTTTGCAGGGCAAAGACCCCTCTCTTCCTAAAGGGTCCGATGCAGCTATGTATGAATGGGTCGTTCCGGTGAACGGACGATGGTTGAAACTGCCGATGCAATCGGCGGATTGATGGGAAAGGGCAAATTCGTTTTCGATTCATCCCTCACCAGGTTCCGGTCGGTACGTTTTCCATAGGGCATTTCATGAAAACAAACAGAAAGAAAACCCTGAGACGCTGATTGTGTTATAAATGTAAACGTCCCAAGTTCGCCATAGTCCAAAAGACGATTTTTCAGTGGTCTTTGGACGATTTTTCAGTGGGCGGAGGACTATGACCCGGCTCAGCGTCCCTTATGGCCGATATCCGGGAAGATTGGCCAAACGCCCGGCCCCGGCTAGGACAGGGCTTTCGAAATCCCTCTCGCTGAGTGCAAAACGCCTTCTGAACTCCGGCCCCGGACACGTGGATCAACCGATGCCCCCGAAGCTCTCCGGCTCGAGACCCGACATGCTTGCAAGAACGGTGATACCCGGCTTTTATGAGATAGAAAACAAAGCCAAGCCGCTTTAAAAGTGGACGGAGCCGCTTTGCTGAGACTATATTCGATACTATAAGCAGACGCCACCCCTTGGTCGCCGGGCGAAGCGGCGCGTCACGGAACCTCGGCCTCATTCGCCGTTCCCGGACAGGGGTCGAGCCCGCGCCTCCACCTTACCGGGCGCTGTTTACACAACCTCCAGCGCAAATGGTACGGGGAGGCGCTCGGTAGGAGCACGTTGCCGATGTGCCTTTGAAAGTACCTGGAGCCGGATGCTTCACACGGCTCCGGTGCGAACACCGGAATGAAACAGGAGAATACGCGCCATGAACAAACGCCTGCTTCTGATTGTTTTCATCTTGGCAACCATGGCTTCTTTTCCCTGGGCGAAGGCCGATGATCTGCTCACCCCGGAAGAATCCGCCTGGCTGAAACAGCACGCTCCCATTAAGGTAGGCGCATTCAATGACTACCCGCCTTTTGGTTTTGTGGCTGAAGATGGTCGCGCCCAGGGAATTTCCGTGGACTACTGGACTCGTCTGGCCGGCAAACTCGGTTTCGACGTGGTCTTTTCCCCCACACACTTCAATGGTCAGCTGGAAGGGCTCAAGAAGGGCGAGTACGACTCCCTCGCCGGCATCTTCCCTCTCGAAGAACGCGCCGAATACTTCGACTTCTCACGTCATTACATGGACATCAACACCTACATTTTCATTCAGGCGCAATCTTCCAAGGAGCCGGCCGGGTTGAACGATCTGAAGGAGACGAAAGTGGGGGTCGTTAAAGGCGACTCGGGGCAGGTGCTATGTGAAGCCGCCGGTTTAAAACCCGAAGGCTTCAAGGACTATCCGGACGCCATCAAGACGCTCGCCGCGGGCGGCTTGGACGCCATTGTCATGGATGAACTGGTCGTGTATTACGTCCTCACCCAAAACAACCTGAGAGACCGAGTCAAACGGGTAGGATTGCCGGTGGATCAGGGGCATATGACCCTGCCGGTAAAGAAGGGCAATCAGGTCCTTTTGGATATCCTCAACAAGGGAATCGCCCAATTTAGTCCGAGTGAACTTGGGGAAATCGCCGAGAAATGGTTGCGATAGCGGACGCCGCCCTTGCAAGTCGTGGCCGCGTCCGACCACAGCTCGGAATTCGAGAGCTTTCCGACTTCGCCCTACAGTTCCCAGGACTGGCGATAGGCCATGACGGGGGTTCAAGCGTCGCAACACAGTATCGATTCGTTCAGGCGAACGGGTTCGTTACGTGAAGGAGGGAAAGCATGGCCGTTACACCGGAGACGTTCAAGGAATTCCAGGCCGAAATCGTTTCCGTCAAGGGAACCTGCGGAGCCGGTCACAAGCCGGGAGACCATTTCAAACTGAGCTGCTGGAACGCCGGCGGTCTCTGCGGATTCTTCTACCATGATCTGTTTCCGTACTTATCGGTGCTGCAGTTCGGAGGAACGATCCCCTGGGCTCCGGAAGGACATCTCACGCTCGAATGCCCGGACCGCCACAATCTGGTGACCCTGGTTCTTCAACCGCTGTAGCGAGGCGCGGAACCGTGAAGGATGGTTTGTAGCGAGATAGTTCGGTCTCTCCGCCGTCCATGGTGAACGGCTTGAGACTCGAAAATTCCGGGGAATGAGCGGATCTCTGATTGAGAATCTACCACTATAGTTGCCTCCTCTGTCGGCAACGTCGCCTGCATCCGGATATCAAAAGATAATCAAAAGCGCCGGCGCTGTGGGCTGCGTTTCTGCCTTGTGCGGTTTCATGCGCCGACAGAAATCGGTAAAATGATAGGTAAAGATAGGTAGGACTCAACCATGAGCATCAAACAAAATACAAATAAAAACGACGACATTCATCACCTTTCACAGATGGGATGGACGTCCCATTTTCAGACACAGCTGGAACACTTTTCCAACGACGGCTTTATCCCCGCCAGAGTGGTCGGGGTAAGAAAAAACAGCTTTCGCACAAGCAACGGTAAAAGTGAATGCCTTGCCACCCTGGCCGGAAGGCTCAAACATGACGCCGACGGCATGGTTCCGGTCACAGGGGATTGGGTCCTCATGACCGATGCTGTGATTTCCAGGGTGCTGGTACGAAAGAACGCCTTATCCAGAGGCGCTTCAGGCACGCGTAACAAACAGGACGCACAGCCGGAAAAGCAACAGGTAATTGCAGCAAACCTCGATACCGTATGTATCGTGTGCGGCCTTGACCAGGATTTTAACCTGCGCCGCATAGAGCGGTACTTGACCCTGGTCTACAACTGCGGCCTGCATCCTGTCATCATTCTGACAAAAGCAGATCTTCACCAGGACCCGGAGCATTTCGCCAGTGAATTAGAAGCCGTGGCATTCGGCGTTCCCATACACCTGGTTTCGGCATCGGATGACACAGGCCTGACCTCTCTGGAACCCTATCTGTCTCCAGGCCGGACCACTACCATGGTGGGGTCTTCCGGGGCGGGCAAATCCACCCTGGTGAACCGGCTTTACGGTAAAACCGTACAGCTTACCGGTTCCATAAGCACCCATGTGGGCAAGGGTAAACACACTACCGCCTCCCGGGATCTGATCATGATGCCCCAGGGGGGAATGGTGATCGATAACCCCGGGATCCGGGAAATTGCCTTCTGGGAAGTTGATAAAGGGATCGAAGCTGCGTTTCCCGAGATTGAAAAGCTAGGTCTGGGATGCCGTTTTACAAACTGCAGCCATACCCACGAGCCCGGCTGCCGGGTCCTCGCGGCAGTCGATAAAGGTGAAATCTCAAGGGACAGGCTGGAAAACTACCGGAAAATGAAACGTGAACTGGAATATCTGTCCCATCGCCGGCACAAAAGTGCTGACCGTGTGGAAAAGGAGCGCTGGAAAGAGGTCGCCTTGAAAATTAAAGCCATGAAAAAAACGAGATGAAATAGGGAGAAAGGCGACGTTGTTTCATTGTTGACTTATCTCGGTCTGGAGCAGTTCCCGAACGGCTCCTCCGGCCGCGATGAACTCTTCATCCTCCTCCGCCCTCTTCGCCGCGCGGGAGATGGCCGGCCGGTCGTTCAAGAAAGTCCGTCCGCTAATTATCATCCTCGAAAATCGTCCGCCTTTCGATTCCTCGGATAGCGATATGATGCAGCGCGCCGGGGGGCGTCGATGCGACCTTGCCTTGGCATGGGCATCCGATAACCGCTTTGCGTTTGCAGATCAACAAGGAAACAACATCCCTATTACCATTCGCCGATCAAGTGCAATGAATTCTTGTAAACTACTCGGATTGCGTCACCAACCGCCGTACCTCGTCAGCGCGTAAAGGCCGAACCAGGCGCGCCACTTCCTTACCGTCATGCAACAGGATCAAGGTCGGCCAAAGCTTAACCCGAAACGCACGGCCCAGAGGCTTACCTTTTCCGTCATATATCTTGATGTGGGGCAGCTCTGAATGCTCGGCCAGCACATCCTGTAATGCGGGCTGCGCCGACTGACAGTGCCCGCACCAGGGTGCACCGAATTCGAGGATAGCGTCGCCAACTCATGCACGAACCTCATCGAGTGTCGGTTCGTTTTCCGCATAATCCGGGTTGAAACCCGTATGAATGGTTTTCATGCTACTTTCTTTCCGGGAATCGAATGTCAACGGTAATGGGGACGGGGTTGTTTTTGTGCGTTTCTGTTCTTCAACGGACAATGCATCATCCGAGACAATCTGTCTACCCCTGCTGATCAGCGCGGGTGACCGCCGATCTGCTTAGCTCGAGTTTCTTTGCTACCTCAGTTGCGAACCAACCCCCCAGGTAAAACAGGGTGTTGCGGCCTCGCCCAGCAGTTTCCCCAAGCGATCGACCAACCGGTTTCCGCCGGTATCGTCATGGAAGAGGTTGGCACTTCGATCCCTCGGCGGATGATGCGATGCAGCGCGCTGGATGCGTCCATGCGTTCTTTTCGTACTACCAAGTTATTGTATCATGCATGATGAAAGAAAGAATCGCGCAAAATCACCACCGTACGCCTTTTTTCCGACCCGGATGCCGGGCTGTCGGGTGTCGGGTTGGATCGTGCTTCCACCGGAGTCCTCTCGGTTTCTTGCCCTTGCGGGCGCGACATTCGCGCCGTGTGGCGGGGAAAGTCCGCCCCTGGGGTTATCTACCGGAGGCGGGGAAGGAACGTCGGTGGGCGGGTTGTTCTGTGCTTGACGCGCACGCGGGCAACCCATAATTTAAGATGGGTTTCGCGTGAGGTCGTCAAGAAACCAAAACCTCGCGCCTGACAATTGAACCCAAAACCCATAAAATGGCTATGGGTAACGTGAAACTAAGTCAAGGATCCCGACGATGAAACATGATGAGTTTTTCCGAAAGCACCCGGTTTTCACCGGAGAAGAGCTGGCCAAACATCTGTCGTCCCATGGTGAAGTCGGCGGACGGGCGCAAGAGTCCCTCTTGGCGTATCACCAGAAGGCCGGACGGGTCGTTCGGATACGGCGCGGGTTGTATGCCGTCATCCCGTCGGGAGCCGATACGGATTCGTATCCGGTCGATCCGTTCCTCGTCGCCGCGAAGCTGACGCCGGATTCGGTGTTGTCGCACCATACGGCGCTGGAGTTTCACGGAAAAGCTTACTCGGTTTATACACATTTCACCTACTCGGCATCCCGCCCGCTTGGACCTCTAAAGTTCCGCTCCCATGTTTTCCGAGGGACGAAGTTTCGAAATGCTCTCCTCCGCGCAGGAAAAGTGCATGCCGGCGTTTTGACCGCGGAGCGCGCCGGTATGAATTTGCGGGTTGCGAGTCTGGAGCGGACCTTGGTGGACGTCCTGGATCGTCCTGACCTCTCAGGAAGCTGGGAGGAAATCTGGCGTTCGCTGGAGTCCGTCGAATTTTTCGACCTCGACAAGGTCTTGGAGTACGCGCTCCTGCTCGGAAATGCGACCACCGGAGCGAAGGTAGGGTTCTTCCTGGAACAGCATCGCGAACCGTTGATGGTGGAAGACCGTCACCTCAAGGCGCTTCACGATATGCGCCCCCGACAGCCTCATTACTTGGACCGTTCCAGGCGAAAATCCGGTCGACTCCTGTCGGAATGGAACTTGGTGGTTCCGAGGGAAGTCCTCGAACGGGCCTGGGGGGAGGTACTATGAAAATCTCCCCTGAGAAGCTGGCAGCCGAAGCACAGGCGACGGGCTTCAGACCGGATGTGCTCGAAAAGGTCGCCCACTTGTTGGGGCTGTTGGACGCATTGCGGAGTCACCCATTCCTCAAGGGTAAGCTGGTACTCAAGGGGGGCACGGCCTTGAATCTCTTCATTTTCGATGTGCCCCGGCTCTCCATCGACATCGATCTGAACTATGTGGGAGCCGAAGATCGCGATGGCATGCTCGCCGAACGTCCAAAGGTCGAACAGGCCTTTCAAGCGGTTTTCGCTCGGGAGGGCTTCACCGTTAGGCGGATGCCTGAAGAACACGCCGGGGGCAAGTGGTCGTTGCGGTATGAAAACGCCCCCGGCCGGAGCGGCAACCTCGAAGTGGACATCAATTTCATGTTCCGTCTCCCGCTGTGGCCGGTGACGACCCGCGACTCTCATTCCGTCGGTGCTTGGCAGGCCACGGGGATTTCCGTGCTGGATCACCATGAACTGGCGGCCGGGAAACTGGCGGCGCTACTCGCGCGCAAACAGGAGCGGGACCTGTTCGACAGCCACCGGGTTCTCCAAATGGGGAACCTCGATTCCTGCCGCCTTCGCATCGGGTTCGTGGTCTACGGCGCGATGAACAGGAAAGATTGGAGGACGGTCTCTGCGGACGATGTGGGCTTCGACGCCATTGAATTGGCGAAGCGGTTGATCCCCACTCTGCGCGTCAATTCGCCGGAGCTCCAAGTGGAATCAACTGAATACGGAGCGCGTCTTGTAAGGGAATGCCGCGAAGGTTTATCCGCGGTCCTGCCCTTCACGGATTCCGAGCGGGCGTTCTTGGATTTGCTTTTGGACCGAGGGGTGATTGACCCCACACTCTTGACCGCCGACACATCTCTTCAGCAACGGATACGCTCTCAGCCGCTCCTCGAATGGAAGGCGCTCAACGTGAAGCGCCACAAGGCGTTGTCCTGACGAAATCAGGCCATATCGAGCTGCGTCTTCGTGTTCAGATAAACACCGGGTCGGTCGCCGGCGGAACCAGGGAAGCCGTCTCCTCGCGAACCTGGTTGAGGACGGACTGCCCCCGGGCCGGCATCGCGCAGCACACGGCGTCGATGATGTGGGCGTTTCCCTTGGAATAGACGATGCGGCCATGACGCAAAACATAATCAACATGATATTAATAACGCCTTTTTAATCGCGTATTCCTGCATTATATCAATCCTCTTGCGTTCACCTTTTTGGGGAAAGGGGCACGGTGTTGATTATGTGCGTTTCTATTCTTCAACGGCATCCATCCATTCACGGGGTATCAGGGGAAACCTTTTGGAATCCGCCTATACTTGTGTCCTATGGCGGTATCTTGGGCGGGGTGGCGCGGACAACTTGTTGTCTGCGTTGCGCAGCAACAAGAGGCCCCACCCGGCGTATAGCATCACGCAGCACTAGGATTTAAGACGTACGGTCACCTCCTGTCCTTCGCACCCGGACAACACGTTGGCCGGGCCGCATCCATCAGCATCGATCCCTAATGGTACGACGAGTGAGACGGACTGGAAACGCCTTTCTGTTTGTGACGACCAACAGGGTTCTCCCCCCACAAACAAAGGCTTCTTATGACCCAGTGAACAGGTACCTTCAACGGAGAATGCGTTATCCGTGACAATCTGTCTACCTCTGCTGATCAGCCCGGGTGACTGCCGATCTGCTTAACTCAGGTTTCTTTGCCACCTCGATTGCGAATCAACCCCCAGGCAAAACTGGGTGTTGCGGCCTCGCCCAGCCGTTTCCTCAGGCGATCGACAAAGCGGTTTCCGCCGGTATCGTCGTGGAAGAGGTTGGCCAAACCCCTCCCGAACAGGTACAAGAAATCGCTCCTCCCGTCTGGGAGACATTCTTTCCTTGCCCCCCGGTCTTTTAATGGATGACATATCTACATGGCGAACGAGTATGTGGACTTCAACACGGAATCGGCCAATCAGAAGATACACAACGGCCTGGTGAAGATGCACGGGGAAAAGGCAGCCAGGGACATCTCACGTCGCTTCTGCTTTCCCGCTGCGACACCACTGCCGTGTACTTTTGGGGCAGGATGGACCGGTACAAGATATAGGGGGCTACGACAAAGAAAGCAACCCTCCTCTTCGTGGACGGTGCACGATGTGATATCACATAGAATCATTTTGGATCACTTTTATGGTAGATTTATCTTGACTTTTTCTGATCTTTTTTGGTATCTTTCATTACACCCTTGCAGAGAAAGGAGGAAGTCATGGTAAAGAAACAGCGTGTCGTCTTCACATTTGATGAACGTAGCCTTAAAAGCCTTGAGGACATCAAGGAGCAGGGCCATTTCTCTTCACTTGCAGACACCGTGCGGGAGTCGTTGCGGGTCAGCCGGGCACTGCAGTCGCAGGCAGAGCAAGGCTATACTGAAGTTATTGTCCGGAATCCAAAAACCAATGAGGAGCGTGTAGTGGTCATTCCAAGCCTCCATCCAGACTCAGATTCAGATTGAGGACCACGGCATGAATGAGACTCTTGAAAGGCCCCCAAACCAAGCCTCAGAATCAGAAGAGGTGATTGAAGCAGGCGACGTGCAAGGCCTTGAAGATGAACTCCCTTTTCACGAGGCAAAACATCGCGCAGAGACGTCTCGACTGCTCGCCGTAATGTTTGCATGGATACTCTCCTTAAGCATGTTGATTCATTATGGGGTCACTGCCGTAGTGATGTGGTACGGTAAGGAATCCATGGCAGAGACGCTGGCAAAGATCTTCAACATTTGGTTGCCTGTGATTTCTGGCCTCATGGGCAGCGCGGCAACCTACTACTTCACCAAGGAAAAATGATGGTAAATAAAGCGCCCCGGAAAGCTGGCAATGGTGCTTCTTTGGGAGAAGACGGTCAATCAACCTACTTCCTGAACTGCTACGAGATCTCTAACGCAGATTCGCTCTCATGGGACGTCGCAGTCTATCGAGTCAAAAAGGTCGATGGGCAGCCGTCTCCTCATGACGAGAGGGGCGAACTAAAAAGCCTCTTCTGGGACTTTAAACGAGGCGAATTCAAAAGCGTGTGTGGCGGCTATGGATTCATCATAGATGTGGATGATGACGCCATCGCAATTCCGGGAAAATGGGCGATCCCAGAGGGTATTGAGCGCAATGGCTATGTGATTAACCGAGCCAACAGATTCACGGCATGCGCGGCAAATCCGGGACACAGAGCTGTTGTTGCTGGAATTATCCGTGAGGGACTGAGGAAACACTTCAAGGAGCATACTCCGGAAGGCGTCGGTGATCTTTGGCAGGATTACGGAGGCTTCTGCCAGATGCCGAGTGAAGTTGGGCAGGATGAATACTGTTTCTGTCGGCGCTTTAATATTGCGGCAAAGGTTATGAGCCAAAATCGGTGGGTGGTGGAATTCGTGATCAATACTGCAACCCTGGATGGCAGAACAATCGGGGACTACTACGCGGGAGGCTCTGTTGCAGAATTGGTCGAAATGATCGGAGCCAAACAGGCAAACCGGCTGAATCGGGAAAACCGGCAGACAGCGGTCAGGATCTGGCTGGATCGATCCGTCGGAACCTTGAAAAGAGCGGAGGTTCTTGAGCTTTGCGAGCCAGAGTCATTCGTTAATCATTCGAATCTTTCGCAGGATGAGCAAAAGAAGCTAACGGGCATCACTATGAAATGCCGAAGATTCAAAGGGAATCCGATTGAAATTCCGATTACGAATGTGAGGCTTATCCTGGATACCCAAATCACACAAGAGGATCATTCGCAAACCATTATTGACCCAGCTGATCGTGTGCATCTGATGAAGCTCCTACGCGACTTCACCGACGGCGCAGATCTTTACGAACAGAGGATGTCTTTAGCAGAGTCCCCTTTTTCCGCAAAGCATTTTCCGCATCTTTTGATAGCGCCGCCTGCAATCAGGGTCAGAGATAAGGATGGCGGTGAGAGCGTTCTGGGAGTGGATGCAGTTGTTTCTAATCAAGCCCTCCAGGATAGGGCTCGAAGGCGCCTGAATCATGTAAGGAAGTTTGGGTTTTTGGAGCAACGCCCTCTCTTCCCTCTACTGGCGTGCCCGCAGGATTTCGGAAAAGACCGTGCCTCTCGCATGAAATACGATCTTAATCGGATATTGAAAGACCTAGGAATCGGCATAGGTTTGAAACGTGGATATTCTATGACAATGTTGAAACGATCCGCAAGGAAATTGAAAAGAATCAGTTTAACACTCTGGTGGCAGTCCTTCCTGAAGGATCGAAGAGCCCCCAAAAACCGGATGACACTCACGAGCAGATTAAGCAACGCATTCAGGTTCCGTCGCAGTGCATACAAGTTGATAACACTCTGCCAGAGTACTGGGCGTCAAAGCCAGCAAGACAACTTCAAACCGGTGACCGTCGCCTTGCCAATCGGGTCAAGAATCGTTACGAGTTGTGTCTCTTCAATTTGCTCGCAAAACACCACTGGATACCATTTTCCCCTTCGGATTCCTTCTACTACAATACTCACGTTGGGCTAGATGTTGGCGGACGACATAACAATCGTGTAATGGCATGTCTGGGATATGGCTTTGAAAATCCGGATGGCGGGCTTGTATTTCGTCCAGAGGAAATACCGCTGAACACGCAAAAAGCAGAACCAGTTCCGACAGAGTTCCTGTACAGAGGGCTACTCCGCCTCTTCGAAGTGATGCAAACTGAGATAGTCGAAATAACAGGTTCCTGCAATTTTGAGAGAACAATATTTTTTCGAGATGGGCATCTGCATGGTGACGGCAAAGCATGGAACGAATTGGAAGCGCTGATACAGCTTCATTCCGAGCTCCTCAGTAGAGGTTGGGTAACCCACAGTTCGGTTTGGACAGCTGTTGAAATTCTCAAGCGGGCAGAAGATTACCGTATTTTGCGCGGGGACAGTTCCTCTCGAACCATGAACCCTACGGTAGGATATTGCGCATTTCCTTTTGAAGATGACAAGCAGGCGCTGATATGCACAACTGGCGCGCCTTATCTCTCTCAAGGTACTGCGAGCCCTCTCAAGATCAGAATTGTTGAGATTTATGGCCAATCTGAGGTTGAGAAGGTGATCAGAGATCTTATTTGGGAAGCGGATATGTGTTTCACGAAATTAGATATGGGACTTGGACTCCCTTGGGTGCTTCATGTTGCTGATCAGGGGGCACTGCAATTATCCCATTCGTATAAAGTATCCGGGATCACTCTTTGAAGTCATTGATTAACGTCTGGATCGTCCGCCTTTCCCAAGTATCGTACTGATCCTTCTGGTCATTAAACAAGGCCCAAGCAGCCGTCAGCAGATCTGTTCCTATTTTGGGGCTTTCGCCTTTGGCGAGTGTCTCCCTTGTCCGCTTTATCCCGGCGCTGTCATAAAGAGGCAATTCTAATTTCCTGCAGGCGGCAATCGAACATGACAAGCATGACCTGACAATGTCGGAAGCGGCATAGGCGGCCAATTCATTGGCGTTGCTTTTCTTCAGATGCTCCCATTTCGACATAGTCATTTCAAGTGGCTGTAGATATTCCGATGTCCAGCCCACCTCTCTGCTAGCAGTTACCAGAGCTCTTGCCCTCACTACATATGGTGGATGCCCTTTTGAGATCTTGTATGGGTCGACTCCGTCTCTATTCACCGCATCATGAAAAGCGGAAAGAAAGGACGGACCACAAGTCCATAATGCGATAAGGTCGGAAGCCAGTTCAAAGGTCCAGTTCTTTTCTTTAGGATCTGGAAGCCAAAGGTTTAAAATATTGTTTACAAGCTTCTTAGCCCTATCTTTGGTAGCTCCTCTGTCGGCTAGACTTCTCAAATGAAGACGATTGACCTCCTTGCTGAGTTCGGCAGTAAAGTCATTACCGAATTTCTTGCCATGCCTGGTAAGTAGCGCATGCGCCAGCTCATGGCAAAGCCATGGATATGAGAGAAGATCAATATCATCCAAATTATTGTCACCCTGGAACACTATGATGTCGATAGCATTGGCTTCTATCAAACTTTCTGACGGCATGTTGACGCTATTATGCCCCCACTGTCTTCCATAGTTCGGAATTATTGTGTTTGGAAGCCTTACGGTACCGGTGCTCCATTCTTTTGCAACGCTTTGGATCAAGAAAGCATCTAAATCGAATCGATCCCCGAAAGTACTGGGAAGGATTTGAATAAGTGAGTCTACGTAATCTATCGCCTTTTTCGCCTGTGATGCTTGTGCGCTGCCGGCTTCAATAGCAGCCTTAGTCTCTTCAAGGAAATCCTTGAGCCTGTGACCTACCTCTATCAGGGGAGTACCTTCATAGGATTCCTTCAATTTTGAAATCGTTTGGTCCAGTCGTGCAATATGTGACTGATTCCTACGACCCATTCTGTTACCCATGCACGGATCTCCCGATGTAAAGGTTTCGAAAATCACTATAAACCGATACAAGAAACATCAAGTTCTTACTATAGCGAGCTCTACAATTTCAATCACTGTTTCTATGCAACGACTCACCTGTGGGACAAACGGACATTGTTTGATCGTTGACTTATTTCGCTCTGAAGCAGTTCCTGAATGGCTCCACCGCCTGCGATCAGCTCTTCATCCTCCTCCGCCCTCTTCACCGCACGGCAGATGGGCGGCCAGTCGTTCAAGAAAGTCCGTCCGATGATTACCATCCTCGAAAATGGCTTGCCTTCCGATTCCTCGGATAATGATTTGATGCAGCGCCGGGAGCGTCAATGCGACCTTGCCTCGGCATGCGTATCTGATGACCGCTGTGCACTTGCATTTCAACAAAGAAACAACGTCCCTATGCCCATATGGGGCCGGCAACCACCGATCCCGACGCCAATTATAAGTCAGGAATCGGGTCTTTATGGCCAGACACTAGTAAATAAATGGAACTAGCCGTTTAACCTTCTGTCTATAGGAGCGGTACTCTTCAGCAAATGCTTCGGATAGCCAGCTTTCCTCTATGGAAAGCACACGTAAGACCAGTATGAGGTAGATGATAAACAGGGCAATTACGAAAAGCGACTGTACCACAAGCGCAAGGCCCAATGTCACAGACAATACACCGGCATTTAGTGGATTCCTCAACAAAGAGTATATACCCCAGGTAACCAGCGGGTCCTGGGAGCGTGGAGCAAAACCGCCAGGCTGAAAGGTGTTGCGCAGAGCCAGGAAACCAAATACGACCATTGCGGTACCGCAAATTATTAAAGCAATGCCAATAGCCTCTAGCCCATAGATTAGCCAAGGGATGTCTATATCCAAGTGAGTCAGATCTAAGATCTGATACCAACCTATAATCAGGGAAACAGCAATCAAAGGGATAAATAAAATGAGTATACCTGTGTTGAAGTAGTTCTCTGCCATGACTATACCTTGTCCTTCGGGTTTAATCTGCAGAAATCTCCCGGTGCAGACCAGCATAGCCCCGCCCTGCAATGCCAACACTACGAATAAAAATATCCCAACTCCTTGCTCGCCAATAAGATGCATGAATATCCTCCTTGTCACCTAACAACGTTTATATGGTTTCTTCACAACACCTATGGGCGGAAAATCGCAGCATAACATCCCGAAGGTTGAAACGGCATAAGTCGTTGAATTGCAGACGATTAGACAACCTGTAGCCCGCAGGGAAACGAGATATATGGTTTCTGTATAAGACACCATCGCTTCACCTCTACAAGTCGTCCAAGGGGCTCTTGACTCCCTTGCCGCCCCGGTTGAGTACGTGGATGTAGATCATGGTGGTTTTCACGTCTTTGTGCCAAGGAGTTCCCGAACTGTCCTGATATGCGCGTTGTATGGGGACGGAGCGTTGTATGGGGACGGGGTTGATTTTGTGCGTTTCTATTCTTCAACGGACAATGCATTAACCGAGACAATCTGTCTACCCCTGCTGATCAGCCCGGGTGACCGCCGACTGGCTTATCTCGAGTTTCTTTGCAACCTCAGTTGCGAATCAAAGCCCAGCCCAAACAGGGCGCTGCAGTCTCAAGCAGCAGTTTCGCCGGGCGATCGACCAACCGGTTTCTGTCGGTATCGTCATGGAAGAAGTTGGCCGTTAGATCCCTCGGCAGATGATGCGATACATCCCCCGGCGCATCGATGCGTGCTATTCGTTGCATGAGGTTTCTATTTCATAGCTGATGAAACAAGGAAACGCGCAAATTCAACACCGTCCCCCTCTTTTCACACAACACCGTCCCCCTCTTTTCACACAACACCGTCCCCCTCTTTTCACAAATTCAACTCCGTCCACTTTTTTTCACTGATGCTTTTTAGGCGAACCCCTACCATGGCCGGGCCGAATGGCAGACCCCCACTTCGATGTTGACCTTGGTGGCCCCTCTATAAATGAACAGCTCCCTGTTCGGGCTTATGAGCAAGGTATGTAATAAAAGGGCTTAGGTGGGGCATCATGCGCACTATAAGCCGACCTGTCCTATTTTCGTACTGTCCTCTATAAATCACTTCAGTAACCGAAAAACCTATATTTTCTAGAAATTCAACAACTTCCATTTCCGTATATTCCCTGACATGCCCCATGTGTCCCAGCGTTTCCAATTTCCGGTATTCGGCGTATATGTTTCCACAGCAGGAGTGCGCTCTGCCTTTAAACAGAATATTTATGATGCCTTTGAGAGATCGCAAATTCGGGCTGGACAGCACTAATAGCGCCTTCGGTTTCATAACACGAAGCACTTCCGATAATGTGAATATCGGATTTATGCGAAGATGCTCAAAGATTTCGTTGAAGATAATCGCATCAAACGAGTTATTTCCAAAGGGCAGTTTCTCCGTTTCAATGTCACATTTAACCACGGCCATGCCGAGCCTACTTATGCTTGAAGCATATCTTTCCGGGGCGATGTCACATCCAGTAACATAATAATTGCTCTTTGACAGAGCATTTGTAAAGAATAAAGGTATGGAGCCTAGTTCAAGTACGTCCGCTTCCCGCGCAACATACATTTTTACTATATCGAGATCGAATGCAAGTCTTAATGAATGAATCGATATATATTCTCTGTGCCAATCCAGCAAAGATTGGTCTTCCGGAACCAAGTCGACCGCACTATCTTTTATGGCCTTCATAGACCATGGTGAAGGAGAAAGCGCTTGGCGTGCCGACTTCATGGATACTCCTCTCAATAGCGCCGGCCGTGGGACCGGCAACACGAGTCACTACGGCGCGAGCCGCACCAAACGGAAGCCCACGTCCGCGTAAAAGTGGGACGGGGTTGATTTTGCATAAAAGTGGGACGGGGTTGATTTTGCGTAAAAGTGGGACGGGGTTGATTTTGGGCGTTTCTATTCCTCAACGGACAATCCATTTCCCCCGGAGACCGTATCGGCGATCCATCTGGACGGAAACATAGTCCAACACCTTTTCCACAAGATCGCCGGCGTCCGGAATTCGTTCATCGCATTTCAAATGGATCTGCATTTTCCGCATGGATTTCAAAACGCTCCACCCGCCGCCGCTTCTTAGCAAACCGCCTCCGGTCAATTCCGGCTTCCGGCCTTGCGCCAGAGCTTTTTCAACAAATTGATGGATGATGAAACGGGGAAACGCGCAAAATCACCACCGTCCCTTTTTTTCCTGCACTGCTTAGAAGATCAAGAATTGGATAATGATTGCTGAAGGTTGCCTGTCATCAGTGGCTATGTAGCGGCAGTGGATTGGCAATCCGATACATTGGCTGAGTTGCTTTTTCAATATTCTTCACGATGGAGTACCGTATTCGACTTGTTGAATGCACGTCTTATTTTTTTTAAAGCTTCAAGGAGACCTGCTATGTCCTGTTCATTCGAAACTGCGAGTTGTGCAAATTCAATGCTAGCTTTTACTAAACTGAAAGCAGGACCATAAATTGCCGGATACTCTACCGATCCCTTCAATTTCTTGGCTTTGCGGGCTAACTCCTCCAGTTCATGCTTCCACTCCTTTAATGATTTGGGTTCTAATTTGTTTTGATTTTCCACTTGTGGTTTTTCCAGGCTTTCGATAATTCGATTATTTTGTTTGGCTATCATATATGTTTCTTTTAAACTTCGTTTGATACCACCACCGAAATATATATTTCGAACTCCCAGAAGACCGTCATAAACGATTTTACCCTTGAAAGGCAATAAAACCGTGTCGACATATAAAGGTACATTCGATTTGTACGTCAACTCGTCGAAGCCCTGGGAAAGCCCCAATACGCCGTATACTTTTTCCTCCTGAATAAAAACGGCGTATTGCTTTATAAGTCTTTCAATGAAAAAACTGCCCCTAATGTATTTTTTCCACTCCAAAATGATAGCCAAATGTTCTGATGAAAAATTATGTGGATTCTCGTGAACAAACGAATCGATGAGCTCTATGTTTTCGTAAAGTGCCTCGCGAACTTTTACCTTTTGGTCGGTAGTAGAATCAGCATATTCATCAAGGCTTTTAATATCAAGAATGCCGAGCTTATGATTTACATAGAATTGTAGCGCCCACATTAACTGAAAAAAAAGCTTGGCATGTTGCTCTGGAAGTTTCATTATTTTCCTCGCGTGCATGCAGGTACATTGTTTCATCGTTGACTTACTTGAGTCTAAAGCAGTTCCCGAACGGCTCCTCCGGCTGCGATCAATTCTTCATCCTCCCCTGCTATCTTCACCGCACGGCAATTGGCCGAACGGTCTACATTCAGTCGACGCGCGGCTTCTCTTCCAGAGATCGACCAATCCCGAATGGCCGTAAGACCGATCAGCGCGTGTGCACGTGCGACATTCGGACGCCGTGAGGAACCGACCAAGTTCCCACTCGCTCGTTATCATCATCGAAAATCGCTCGCCTTTCGATTTCTCGGATAATGATGTAATGCAACGCGGCGGGCGCGTCAATTCGACCTTGCCTTGGCATGCGTCTCTGATACCCGCGGTTGTCGCTTGCTTGTCAACAAAGAAACAACGTGCCTCTTTACTATTATTCGGTCGAAAGGCCGGAGGATTCTGGACTCGGTTCGCCCACCCGTGGTTTCACCGTCTGTTGCTTCTTCCCTTCGGCGGTTCGTTTCACAGATCGAAGATCGACCGGCGGATTGCGGTTTTCACGTCTTTTGCCTCGTAGATAAGCCACAAGCGCCTTGACATCACAGTCGTATTCCTTTGCGATGGCGTCTTTGACCTTCCAGAGTTCCGTGATGATTTCGTCAGCCATTTCCGTATACTCCCATGAGTTCCTGAGGTGTACATATCTCCGGATACGCATACCCCACCGCCGAACAGACCGCTCGTTTATTATATCAGAAAACCAAGCAGACACAACATTTGGTATAGCTCGGACCCGCCCCAAAAGCACACCATCCTTGCCAATCGTGATAATCCGCGTATTCGATTTGTGGCCGTCCATAGCAGGGCGCTTGACTTTACCGGTGGAATACATGAGCGCAAAGCGTTGTAGAGGCGGCAATTACAGAGGGCTGACACCAATGCTGGAACCATGTCGGGAAGAGTAAAGACACCGCCGCCGCGCCACGAATCCGCGCGCCTACAGCGGCAGGAACAAAATCGCTTCTCCCGCCTGGGTGAAGTTTTTTCCTTGACCCCCGGTCTTGTAATGGATGACCCATCCACGTGGCGAACGAGTATTGTGAAACGCCTTGAAAGAAAAATGACCGGTGAGGTATGGTCGAAAACCAAGAGAAAAGGTTCCGAACGGGTTTGGATGCGGCGTTGGCGGGATGTTGGGCGGCTTCACGCGCCTTTCGAGCCTTCAAGCCAAAGCAAGGCCTCGAAGGCGGGCAAAAAGGGCATGCGGGGCCTCTGCTTGAGAGAGTCGCCGCATACTTCCGGGGCAAGACAAGTCCATACGAATAGAATCGATTGGAGGTTTGTCATGATGAAGAAATCAAAGATGGCTGCTTCTGTTGGATTGGCTCTGACTATGCTGTTTTATTTAACCCTATTCGTGCTGCCAACGGAGACCGAGGCAAAGTCGGAAGTCGTTGCCATTGAAGGAATAAGCTATAATGTGAATGCCTCAATGGCGGACAACTTAAAATCGTTTATCGGAAAAAAAGTGTATGTGACGCTCGATTCGGGAAAAACCTTGGCCGGATTCGTTAAGGAAGTTTGAGACAACTTAATGCATCTGGAAAAATTAGAAGGTAAAGAGTATTTTGACGCCCTTATCCGGATAGAAGATATCAGCGCCATCGACACAAGATTCCGGGACATCCAACGCTGATTTGCATGTTTTCTGCTTTAGACCTGGATCCATTGTTGTTGATCTCTCATAGAGAGCCATTACGTGGTCGTCGTGATGGGGCCGCCGGTCTGAACCGCATCGCCCGGTTCATGGTGGATTCAAGGGACGAACGTTCGCACCAGCCGCGGATGTTGGGTTAGCGAGCGCAGCGAGCGAAACCCAACGGATGCCCCATGTTGTTGGGTTTCGCTATGCTCAACCTAACCTACGGCTCCTGAGCCGTCAGCTCTCCGGGACGCCCGGCGATGGATGGGTGGCCCTGAACTTGTTGTCCGGGTCCAAGGACAGAAGGTGACTATACGTCTTAAATCATAGGGCTGCGTGATATTATACGCCGGGTGGCGCCTCTTGTTGCTTCGCAACGCGGACAACGAGTTGTCCGCGCTACCCCGCCATGGCGTTCGTCGGGGCGAGATGCCGATGCGGCGAAATCCGGACGCCCGGCGATGGATAAATGCACGGCGGGGGAGGTTCCTCGGCTGGTCGGGGGCCGGCTCCAGGTCACCCCGCGGAACGCGGGGTGACCCTCGCTTAAGAAGTCTTGGGAGGGGTTAGGGGAACCCTTCTTCAGAAGGGTTCCCCTAACGCTATAGATGCCTTCCATCACCGGATCTCGAAAGGATACGCCTCGATCTCGCAGACCCGCTCGGCGATTTCCCGCCGCAGGGCGATGGTGTCGATGGGTTGATATCGGCACAGTTTTTTGATCGCCATGAGCTGCGTTCTAAGGGCCTCCGCTTCCTCGACCCGGGCCATGGCCTGTTTGGCCCAGCCTTCGACCTTGAGCACCATGTCGTTCACGTACACTTTCACCGCGTTGACATACAGCTTGGCCTTTTCCTCGCCCACCCGGTCGACGACCTTGAGGGCTCGAAGCAGACCGCTTTCCATGGCAAAGATCTCGATGATCATGTCGCTGATCAAGGCCAGCACTTCCTGCTCCTGCTCGAGCTTTTCCATGTATTTCTGCGCCGCAACGCCAGCCACCATCAGGGCCGTTTTCTTCATCATGCGGATCATGTGTTCCTGAAGAGCCAGCGGTGTTTCCGGCAGTTCGACGGCCATGGGAGAATATTCCATGATTTCCGAAGTCAGGGTCTGGAACGCCTGCATCAACGGAAGCTCTCCCTTCATGGCCCGGCGCAGGACGGTTCCGGGAATCAGCAGCCGGTTGATTTCGTTCGTGCCTTCGTAGATGCGGTTGATCCGGGCGTCACGATACGCCCGTTCGGCCGGATACTCGCTGATGTACCCATACCCGCCCATGACCTGGACGTACTCGTCCACCACGTAGGACAACACTTCCGATCCGTACACCTTGTTGATCGAGCACTCGATGGCGTATTCGCCGATGGCTTTGGCGTTCTCTTCGCCCTCTTTCTTGGCCTTTTCGTCCAGCGTGCCGAGTTGATCGTCGAACATCCCCGCCGTGCGATAGATCATGGATTCGGCCATATAGGTGCGAACGGCCATTTCGGCCAGTTTGGCCTGAATCATTCCGAATTTGCTGATGGGCGTTTTGAACTGAATGCGGCCGTTGGCGTATTTGGCGGCCTCGCCCACGCACCGTTTGCATCCGCCCACCGTCGCTGCGCCCAGTTTCCACCGACCGATGTTCAGGATGTTAAAGGCCACCTTGTGGCCCTGACCCACCTTGTACAGCACATTCTCCACCGGTACGGGAACGTCCTCGAGGATCACGGCCCGGGTCGAGGAGCCGTGGATGCCCATCTTTTTTTCTTCAGCGCCGGTGGAAACGCCGGGGTATTTGGCTTCCACGATGAAGGCGGTGAATTGCTCGCCGTTCACCTTGGCGTACACCACGAAGGTGTCCGCCCATCCCGCATTGGTGATGAACATCTTTTCGCCGTTCAGGATGTAATGGCTTCCATCTTCCGAAAGCACGGCCTTGGTTCGGGCGTTCAGCGCGTCCGAGCCGGCATTGGCTTCCGTCAATGCGTACGCGCCGAACAATTCGCCGGAAGACAAGCCGGGCAGGTATTTCCGCTTCTGTTCTTCCGTTCCGAAATAGACAATGGGCAGGGTTCCGATTCCGGTATGCGCTCCGAAGGCCACGGCAAAGGAGGCCGCGCACCCCAGAGCCTCGGTCACAACCGTGGTGCTGACCTTGTCCAGACCCAATCCGCCGTATTCCTCGGGAATGTCGGTTCCGTTGAATCCCAGTTCCCCGGCCTTCAGCAGAATCGTTCGAAAGGTCTCGTGATCCTTGCCCTCGACCTTCTCGATGTTCGCCAGGACTTCCTTTTCAACAAAATCTTCCGCCGTTTCGAGGATCATGCGATGTTCGTCGCTGAAGTCCTCGGGAGTAAACACGTCCGCAAAAGAAAGGTCGGTAATGAGAAACTCGGCCCCTTTGAAAACTTTTCGCTCGGACATTTCAAGCACTCCTTTCCTATCGATTCGTTAGCTATCACGCTACGCCAGTTCGAAGATCCCCGCAGCGCCCATGCCGAAACCCACGCACATGGAAACGATTCCGTAGCGCACGTTTCTCGCCTGCATCTCGTGCACCAGTTGCGTGGTCAGCTTGGCGCCCGTGCATCCCAGAGGATGTCCCAGCGCGATGGCGCCGCCGTTCACATTGGTGATGTCCGGATTCAGTCCGAGCTCGCGCATGCAATAGATGGCCTGGGCCGCGAAAGCTTCGTTCAATTCCACCAGACCCACCTGGTCCAGCGTCAGTCCCGCCAGTTTGAGGACCTTCGGAATGGCCACGGCCGGCCCCACGCCCATGTATTCAGGCTCGACGCCGACGGCCGTATAGGTCCTGAAATAGGCCATGGGTTCGAGGCCCAGTTCATCCGCCTTTTCCTTACTCATGAGAATCACCGCCGCGGCTCCGTCGCTCATCTGGGAGGAATTCCCCGCGGTAACGGTGCCGGTGGGTTTGAACGCCGGACGCAGTTTGCCCAGACTCCCGGCCGTGGTTCCGGGCCGCATACCCTCGTCCGTATCGAACGTGATCTCGGACTGCTCGAACCGGCCTTTGTCGGTCTTCTTCTGAACCTTGACGGCCATCGGCACAATCTGGTCCTTGAACCGGCCTTCCTTGATGGCCTTCTCCGCCCGCTGCTGGCTGAGGGCGCCGAAAGCGTCCTGCTCCTCGCGGCTGATGCCGTACTTCTCCGCGACGTTTTCCGCCGTAAGTCCCATGGGCTCGTACGCGCCTGGGTGCGAGGCCACCAGAGCCGGGTGCGGGGACAGGTTGCATCCCCCCATGGGTATCAGACTCATGCTTTCAACGCCCCCGGCAATCACCACGTCGGCGAATCCACACATAATCTTTTCCGCTCCAATGGCTATGGCCTGAAGACCGGAAGCGCAAAACCGATTGACCGTCATTCCGGGAATGGAATCCGGCAATCCGGTAGCGGCGACCAGTACGCGGCCCAGGTTCAGTCCCTGCTGCGCCTCGGGAAAGGAACATCCTATGATCACATCTTCGATTTCTTCCGTGTTCAGGCCGGGTGTCCGGCGGATCAGTTCCTTCAGCACCGTAACGCCCATGTGCTCGGGCCTGGTTTGGCTCAATACGCCTTTCGGAGCTTTTCCGACCGCGCTCCTGCAAGCGGTTACAATGACGGCTTCCTTCATGTTCGGACTCCTCCTGTCCAGGGACCGGGCGAACCGTTATGGATGGTTCGGGTTCGTCCGGTCGTATGATTCATGGCAAGTCTGCGGGTCATGACTACTCGACTAGTTCCGTAACGGTTTGCCCGTGGTCAGCATGTGCTGGATGCGGGTCTGTGTCTTGCGGTCGCCGCAGAGACTGACGAAGGCCTCGCGTTCCAGGTCGAGCAGATACTGTTCACTGACCAGCGTGTCGGGCAGGACCTCTCCTCCGCAGAGAACCCGGCCCACTTTCTTGGCCACCGTCACGTCGTGGTCCGTAATAAACCCGGCTTTGTGCATGGTGTAGACCACGTAGTCGAAGATCGCAATGCCGTCCGTGCCCATGACTCGGATCTCGTCTTTGGGCCGGGGCGGCCGGTACCCTTCCGCGTTCATAGCCAGTACGGTCTGTTTGGCGTCGTGAATGAGATAGTCGCGGTTGATGGTGAACTTGTCGTTGGAACGGAAGAGTCCCATTTTTTGGGCCTCGGGACCGCTGGTAGCCACCTTGGCCATGGCAATGGTTTCAAAGGCCCGGGCCACAAAAGGCAGCAGATCGATCTGCCGGTTGTACACGCCGCCCTTGGGCACTTCGAACAAGTGCTAGGTATTGCGGATGACCATCTCTTTACACCCTCCGCCGGCGGGAAGAAGCCCGACACCGACCTCGACGAGGCCGATATACGTTTCCGCGGCGGCTCGAACCCGATCCGCGGCCAGGCAGACTTCACAACCTCCTCCAAGGGCCATGCCCGCCGGAGCGGCCACCACGGGCTTGTCCAGGTATTTGAGTTTCATGAACGCCTTCTGGAGCTGGGCCACTTCCCAGTGAAGATCGTCCCATTCCTCCTCCTGGGCCGCGAACAGAATCATGTACAGGTTGGCCCCCGCCGAGAAGTTTACACCATGGTTTCCGATGACCAGACCCTCGAAATCCCGGCTTACAATATCCGCGCTCTTATGCATCATGGAAATGATGTCCGTACCCAGAGCGTTCATTTTCGTGTGAAATTCGAGACACGCCACACCATCCCCCAGGTCGATAAGAGTGGCGCCTTTGTTGCCCGCCACGGTCTTGTTGCGATCCTTGAGGGAAGGCAGGAGGACGATCTGCGGCGGGATTTCCAGCTGTTTGCAGGTATTGGAGGCCACGTCATAGAAATACCGGGCGCCGTTTTCGCTCTTGTAAAACGACTCGATTCCGGCGTCGAGCATCGCCTGAACCCAGGAGGGAATGACGTAACCCGCTTCTTTCATCTTTGCCGTTGATTTCTTGACGCCCAGCACGTCCCACGCCTCGAACGGTCCCATCTCGCGGGCGAACCCCCACCGCATGGCGTTGTCTATGTTCACGATGTCGTCGGCGATTTCCGGAATGCGGTTGGCCGTGTAAATCAGGCTTTCGGATAGGGTCTTGAAGGTGAATTGGCCGGCTTTATCTTTGGCGTAATACAAACCGCGCATCTTGTCCGATGTTTCTTCCAGCGTCTTAATGGCTTCCAGGGAAGCAAAGCGTACCTTTTCCTGGGGCGTATATTCAAAGGTGTTCAGGTCGATCGAGAGGATCTCCTTGTTCCCTTTTTCATCCGCGCCCTTCTTGTAAAAACCGCCGTTGGTCTTGTCCCCGAGAAAATTCCGTTCAATCATGGTCTTGAGCACAGCCGGAACCTCGAACTCGGAGCGGCACTCGTCGTCCGCGGCGTTGTCATACACATTAGACGCAACGTGGGCCATGGTATCGAGCCCCACCAGATCGGCCGTGCGGAATGAAGCGCTTTTGGGATTCCCGATGACGGGTCCGGTGATCTTGTCCACCGCCTCGACGGTCAGACCCAACTCCTGCATGACCCGTATGGCCCGCATCATGGAATACATACCAATGCGGTTGGCCACAAAATTGGGAGTATCTTTGGCATATACGATGCCTTTGCCCAGTCGCTCTTCCCCGATCCGCGCCACGGCTCCGACGACTTCGGGAAGCGTTTCGGGACCGGAAATGATTTCGAGCAGCTTCATGTACCTGGGAGGATTGAAAAAATGGGCGCCCACGAAATGTTTACGGAAATCTTCGGAGCGTCCCTTGCACATGTCCGCCACGGGTATTCCGGAGGTATTGGTGCTGACGATGGTTCCCGGAGTCCGCACGGTTTCGATCTTCCCGAACAAGCCGTTCTTGATGTCCAAGCGTTCGACCACGGCCTCGATGATCCAGTCCACCTTCCCGAGCAGGCTGAGATGATCCTCCAGGTTTCCGGTGGTAATCAGCTTGGCGTTTTCGGGCGCATAGAACGCGGCGGGATTGGCTTTGAGGGCGTTCCGGAGTCCCGAATCCGCCAGTTTGTTGCGGAACGCGGGCGCGTCGGGAGAAAGGCCTTTGGCTTCGTCCTGGGGGGTGAATTTGGGCGGTACGATGTCGAGCAGAATGGTTGGGATGTCGGCGTTGGCAAGATGGGCCGCGATGGCGGCGCCCATGACGCCCGCGCCGATGACCGCGGCCTGCTGGATGTTGGGTTTCATGCGGTCCTCCTCACATTGAATGAACCATCATTCGTATTGAGTTAAAAATATAACGCCTTGGAATCACGGATCAAACCAAAAATGAATGAATTCTCATTCATAAAAAGACCGTACCATAGCCCTCTCCCCAAGTCAACGGTTTTTTTCACCGATTTCAGGCGTTGCAGGCGAGACGCAAACCGCGCGGCAACGAGGGCATCAAAAGGGCTTCTCCCCGGCATGCCCATCACCCGCCATAGTGCGCGAGATGGGGTGTCCCTTCGCCGGTGATCAGTCGAGCTTAATTCAGGAATTCTCTCGAAGGACAGGGGCCCGCTCGCCCCTCTCTTCCATTCTCCCGTGAGCGCCTCCCGAAGGGCGCCGCCTGCTTCAAACGTTTCCCCCCGTCCGCAATCGAACGGACCGGCGGGGGCTCTCAGTTGCCGCCCATCAGTCCCTCTTCACGAAAACTGAACACGTTCCCCTGGGCGATAATCATGTGATCGTGTACGGTAATGCCCAGGTCCTTCGCCGTTTTCACAAGCGTCCTGGTCAGTTTCTTGTCCTGTTCCGAGGGATCCGGTGAACCGGATGGATGGTTGTGCACCAGTATCATGGCCGAGGCTTTGTATTTCAGCGCCCTCTCGAGGATCTTTCTCGGATATACTTCCGCTCGATCCACGGTGCCTTCCTGCAGTACCTCGTCCCGAATGATCCGGTTCTGGTTGTTCAAGAAAAGGACCCGGAACTGCTCGTCGCTCAGATGGGCCATCTCAAGCCGGCAATATCGGACCAGGTCAGGCGTTCCGGAGATCTGGCGCTGCTTTCGGGCCTCTTTGAGGTGGTACCGGGCCATGACGTCCCGGACCAGCTTAAACAGGATAGCCGTGTGTCCGCCGATTCCATCCACTTCGCACAACTGCTCGATATCCGCGTCCAGAACCCCTTCGTAACTGCCGAACGTTTCGATCAGACGCTTGGCCAACGGCTTCACGTCTTTCAAGGGGATGGCGTAGGTCAGGAGCAGTTCGATCGCTTCGTAGTCCGCCAAAGCGTCCATCCCGGCGTTCAGATAGCGTTCTTTGAGTCGTTTTCGGTGGTCGATGTACGAGGGCTTGGGTGTCGTGGACGTCTTTTTCAATCGGGTCTCCTGGGAGCATACGCTCATGCAATTGCAGGTCTGAGCACGGGTCATGCGGCATGGGGCACGGACCCGTTCGTTGTTCCGGCGTCCCCACAGGGACGTTTGGGCCTATTTTATCAGAAGTTTGGGCCTGAAGTAAGAGAAGCATGCTTGTGTTGAGCCGGTTCTTTGTGAAATAATCGGGTTCAGGTTCTCAGAAGCAGATAAACCATCAGGCAAATCGTAAGACACGCCTGCTCACTTCCGTTCTCTTGCATGGATATCGGACGAAACACTCGAGAGAAAGACGAAAGAACCATGTCAAAAACCCTTTTCTGGTTTCAGGCCGGGGGATGCGGCGGCGACAGCATGGCTTTTCTGAGCAACAAATGGCCGAACATCTCTGAATTCATACGACTCAACCACATCGAACTGCTCTGGCATCCGTCCTTTTCGGATGGCAGTCCCGCGCAGTATATCGAACTGATCGACGCCCTGCTTTCCGGAGAGCAACCTCTGGATATCTTGTGCGTGGAAGGGTTCGTAGTCCGAGGGCCCGGCGGCACCGGCATGTATGACACACTGGAAGGAAAGCCCAAGAAAGACCTCATTGCGGGCATGGCCAAACGTGCGGAAGTGGTCGTGGCCGTCGGGACGTGCGCTGCTTTCGGCGGCGTCGGAACCGTGGGAGAAGTGGAAGCCGTGGGACTTCAATTTCATAGAGAGACCATGGGGGGGTTCCTGGGAAAGGACTATCGTTCCCGGAGCGGGCGGCCGGTAATCAACCTGCCCGGCTGTCCGTGCCACATGGGTGTCACCACCGGCGCTTTGTCCATGATCGCCTCCGGCTCGCCGCTCCCGCTGAACGAGCACAACGCGCCCCTGGATTGGTACGGACTCCTGGTCCACCAGGGATGCATTCGCAACGAATATCACGAATACCGGGTGGAGGAAAACGATTTCGGCCAGCGGGGCTGCTTGTTCTTTCATATGGGGTGCCGGGGTCCTCTGACGCGCGGACCCTGCAATAAACTGCAATGGAACGGACAACGGTCCAAGACGTCGGTGGGCGTGCCCTGCTCCGGCTGCACGCGGCCCGATTTTCCCCAGTCCAACCCTTTCTTCCGGACACGGAACATCGCGGGCGTTCCCATAGACCTGCCGGAGGGAGTGGATCGCGCCCATTATCTGGCTTACAAAGGCATGGCCGCCGCTGCCGCGCCGGAGCGGTTGAAAAGCAGGAAGACCCGCGTCTGAAGCACGGCATACGCCGGCGAACCGTTTCGCCAACCACCGGACGGGATGAATGACACGGAAACGAAATCTCGAAGTGCCGCTGAATCGCGTCGAGGGCGATCTCCGCATATCCGTTGAAATGGACGACATGCGGATTTCGGACGCATGGAGTTCGGGTCTCATGTACCGGGGCTTCGAACGCATGATGATCGGCCGGGGGGCCCTGGACGGCCTGGTCATCACGCCTAGAATCTGCGGCATCTGCAGCACGGGCCATCTGAACGCGGCGGTCCTCGCCCTGGAAATGATCGCCGGCGTCAAACCTCCTCCGGACGCCCTGCGAATCCGCAACTTGACATTGCTCACGGAAAAACTGCAGAGCGACATGCGCCAGGCTTTTCTCATGTTTGCCGTGGACTTCGCCAATCCCCTCTACCGGGATCTGCCGTTATACGAAGAAGCTGTCCGCCGATACCGGGCGCTTCACGGGGAAACCTCCCTGGAAGTGATCCGGGAAACCGAAAAACTCATCGGGATCATCGGTATACTGGGAGGTCAGTGGCCCCATTCCGCCTTTATGGTTCCGGGAGGAGTAACCTCGGTTCCCAGCGGAAGCGACCTGCTGCACTGTCGCCTGTTGTTGAATGAATTCCGTTACTGGTATGAACGCCGCATTCTCGGTTGCTCGATCGAGCGTTGGCTCGAGGTGCGAAGCGCAACGGACCTGGATGAATGGCTCGAGGAACGTTCCGAGCATCGCGAAAGCGATCTGGGATTCTACATACGGTTTGCACGGGCGGTGGGGCTCGACCGGATGGGCCGCGGCCACGGCGCTTTCGTCTGTTCCGGAGGGTGTGACCTGCCGGAAGGCACCTCGGTAAAGAGTCCCACCGGAAGCAGGAACCTCATCCCGGCGGGATTTTCTCAGGGAACCCGCGTGGCGGAGTTCGACCAGAAGAGCATCAGCGAACACGTGGCTCATTCCTGGTTCATCGATTATCCGGGAGGAAGGCACCCCTTTGAAGGAGAAACGCGTCCTTATGCCTCGGGCCGGGAGGCAGGCAAATATTCCTGGGCCAAAGCCCCACGTTACAACGATGCGCCCGCGGAAACGGGTCCTTTGGCGGAGACCGTTGTGAGCCGCAATCCGCTTTTCACGGACCTCGTCGATAAGGACGGGCCGAACGTGTTTGTGAGAGAACTGGCCCGCCTGACCAGGCCTGCCCGGTTTATTCCGGCCATGGAAGTGTGGGTTTCCGAAATAACGGCCGACGGGAATTTCTATGGTTCGCCGGGTGAAATTATCGAAGGCCGGGGCTATGGGCTGACGGACGTGACCCGTGGAGCCCTCGGGCACTGGGTCGAAATCCGAAAAGGCGAAATCGAGCAGTACCAGGTCATCACCCCCACCGCCTGGAACGCTTCGCCCCGGGATTTCCACAATATCCGGGGCCCCATGGAGGAGGCGCTCCTCGGTACGACGGTGAGGGATCCGTCCAATCCCGTGGAGCTGGGCCACGTGGTGCGGTCCTTCGATCCCTGTCTGGTCTGCACCGTACATGCCGTCAACGCATCGTCCGTCCGGGAAATCGGATAAAGTCGCGGCCGTCCCCGAGGAACGTGTCCAGGGATAATCATGGAAGCTGATGGTCTTGATTCTAAGATGTCCCTAACAAATTCTATTCATCGCGTTCTATGAATACGAAACCGAACGAGTACAATACCAAGAGAAGGGAACTCTCGAAGCTGGAACTCCTCGCCGAGAATGCCCAGCTCTATGAAGAAGTGCTCGTAGCCCAGAGGGCGTCCGAGATCACCGCAGAGCTCGTGGTCGAGCAGTTTGTCAAGCTGGACGAGTTTTTAAAGCACATAGAAGAGAAGGCGGCGACGGAAAGAGAGTTGCGGCAGCGGCTGGCCGAGAAACTGCACGAGGCCGAAATCAGGGAGCGCGAACTGGCCGAAGCCCGAGCAGAGGCTGAAGCCGCCAATCATGCCAAGAGCGCATTTCTGGCCAACATGAGTCACGAGTTGCGTACGCCGTTGAACGCCGTCATCGGTTACAGCGAGATGTTGATCGAGGAAGCGGAGGAGAACGGCCGGGAGGAGTTCGCTTCAGACCTGCGGAGGATTCTGGACGCGGGCAAGCATCTGTTGACACTCATCAACGAAGTGCTCGATCTTTCCAAGATCGAGGCCGGCAAGATGGAATTGTACTTGGAGACGTTTGACGTTTCGGACACGCTTCGAGACGTGGTGAATACGATTCAGCCTTTGGTGGACCGGAATGCCAACACCCTGGTAGTCCGGTGTCCCGAGAACGTGGGCTCCATGCACTCGGATCGCACCCGGCTAAGGCAGGCGCTTTTCAATCTGCTCGGCAACGCCTGCAAGTTCACCCACGAAGGGACCATCTCGCTGAACGTGGCTCGGGAATCACTATACGGAGCCGACTGGCTTGTCTTCAGCGTGGGCGACACGGGCATAGGCATGACGTCCGAGCAAATGGATCGGCTGTTTCAGGCGTTCACGCAGGCGGACGCTTCCACGTCGGGCAAATACGGCGGCACCGGGTTGGGACTGGCGATCAGCAAGCGCTTCTGTGAGATGATGGGAGGGGACGTCACCGTCGAGAGCGACCACGGAAGGGGAACCACTTTCACCATCCGCCTGCCGGCTTCGCTCGATGAAACCGGCGTAGCGCAGGCCGCCGAGACCGAGTATAGCCTCGAACCGGCGCCGGATACGGCTAAGACCGTGCTGGTCATTGACGACGACGCTGTTGTGCGAGACCTGATGAAGCGTTTCCTCAGCAAAGAGGGTTTTCTCGTTGAGACCGCCGCCGGAGGCAAGGAAGGGCTACTCCGGGCCAAGGAACGGCGCCCCGACGCCATCACCCTCGATGTGATGATGCCCGGCATGGACGGATGGGCCGTACTGACGGAGTTGAAAAGCGATCCCGACCTGGCTCGCGTTCCGGTAATCATGCTCACCATCGTGGACGACAAGAACATGGGTTACATGTTGGGGGCGTCGGACTACTTGGCCAAACCGATTGACCGGCATCGCCTGATGGACGTCCTGCAAAAGTTCATTCCGCGTCAGGAACTGGAATGATGTCCAAAATACTGTTGATCGAGGATAACGAGGCGAACCGGGACATGTTGTCGAGACGTCTCCAGCGCAGGGGATACGAGGTGATCCTCGCCGTCGGCGGCGAGGAGGGTATCGCATTGGCCAAATCGGAAAAACCTGAACTGATTCTCATGGATATCAGCCTGCCCGACTTGGACGGTTGGGAAGCCACCCGCCGGATCAAAGCGTGTCCCGAAACCCGTTCCATTCCGGTAATCGCACTGACGGCGCACGCCATGTCGGGAGATCGGGAAAAATGCCTGGATGCGGGCTGTGAAGACTATGATATAAAACCCGTGGACCTGGAGCGGCTCCTGAGTAAGATGCAGGCCCTCCTGAAATAGGCCGGCGCCCCCGTGACCGCTATGGAATTCAAATCCCGGAAGACCCCGATCCGGCCGGCGGACGGCGCGATCGAGAAGGATCCCGACGCGAACCTGACCCGGCGAGCGCTGCCGGCCAACCTCCGTCATGAACTGCGCACCCCTTTGAACGCCGTGATCGGATACAGTGAGATGCTCATCGAGGTCGAGGAAGAATCCAATCGGAACGAGTTTGCCCGCGATCTCGAAAAAGTCCGCACGGCGGGCAAAGATATGCTGGCGATCGTGAACGAGATTCTCGATCCTCCCCAGTCGGGATCCGAACCGGTTGATTCCGACATCGAGCAGATCGGGGCCCGCCTGGAGTACGCGCTCCGGACGCCCCTGAATACCGCCGTCGGCTATTGTGAACTGCTTCTGGAAAACGCCGAATGTTTGGACAGAAAGGACCTTATTCCGGACTTGAAGAAGATTCTGGAAGCTTGCCGGCGTTTTCTGTCGCTCATTAAAGATCTCGTCCACTTCCCCGGGATCGAAGGCGGCGTTTTGGATACCGCGATCGAGGCCTCGGACACCTTTAGCCGGGCCAAGAGCCTGGTGAACGAGATCCAGCCGATCCCGAGGGAGGACGTCTTGGCCGCTCCGCCCCGGCGCAGCTCTCTGCTCGTGGTTGACTACAACGAGATGAACCGCGATCTGCTATGCCGGCGCCTCGAACGACAAGGCCATCTCGTCGCGGTGGCGGAAAACGGTCTCAGGGCTTTGGAAATGATTCAACAAAACACGTTCGACCTGATCCTCCTCGACATTCTGATGCCGGAGATGAACGGATACCAGGTGCTGCAGCGTCTGAAAAGCGATGACCGATGGAGAGACGTTCCTGTAATAATGATCTCGGCTCTGGAGGAGATCGACGGCGTGGTCCGATGCATCGAAATGGGAGCGGATGACTATCTGACCAAACCGTTCAACCCGGTACTCCTGAGAGCCAGAATCAATAACTCGTTGGAGAAGAAACGCCTGAGCGACCTGGAAAAAGAGCAGAAACGCATACTGAATGAAACTTTTGGCAAATACGTTGCAGAGGAAGTTCGGGACGAGGTGCTTTCCGGCCGCATGCCGCTGGATGGCGAAGTCAAGGAGGTGTCCGTTCTGTTCGCCGACCTCCGCAGTTTCACGCCGCTGACCGAATCCACCCCACCCAAAGAAGTCGTCAGGATTCTGAACACCTATCTTACTGAAATGGCGACGGCGATCCGAAAACACAACGGCTCCATATTGCGATACGTGGGTGATGAGATCTACGCGGTATTCGGCGCGCCCATGCCGATCGAGGACCATCCTCGCCATGCCCTCAGGGCCGCCCTCGAGATGAGGCGAAGCCTGACGGCCGTCAACGAGAACTTGAGGCGGCAAGGCTACGCCCCACTCAAACACGGCATCGGCATACACTCGGGCCGCGTATTGGCGGCCATCATCGGCAGCCCGGACAGGCTCGCCTACGATCTGGTGGGAGACGCGGTGAATCTGGCTTCCAGAATTCAAGGACTTACCAGGAAGTTCGGGACGGACATCCTCATAAGCGCCGAGACACGGGCCGCCGTGGGAGACGATGTAACCGTAAGAAGGCTTCCCCCGACCAGAGTCAAAGGGAAACAGGATCCCGTGGAAATCTTCGAAGTCATTTAAGCGCCCCGTCATAAACTTTCGAAAGATCCTTGCGATGAAAATCGTTTTTCTGGGTACAAACGGTTGGTTCGATACGCCTACAGGGAATACTTCGTGCGTTCTGATCGATGGCGGATCCTTTTGTGTGGTTTTGGACGCGGGAAGTGGATTCTCAAAACTCGATCGATACCTTCAACCGGATAAACCGGTTTTTTTGTTCTTGAGCCATTTTCATCTGGATCATATTGTCGGCCTCCACACCCTGGTAAAATTCTCTTTTGACCGGGGCCTGCGAGTCTTTGGTCCCAAAGGCTCCATAGACGTTTTGAACACCATACTAAACCATCCCTTTTCCATACCGTTGCGCCATCTTCCGTTCAGGTTCGAAATATCGGAACTCCCAATAAACGATCCGGAGTTTCCATTTGACGTTCAATGGTTCGAGTTGGTGCACACCCCATTATCCATGGGCTACCGATTTCATATGGAAGGAAAAGTCATCGCCTATTGCCCGGATACCGGATACTGCGAGAGCGCTTTAAGACTGGCGGAAAATGCGGATATACTCATCTCGGAATGCTCGTTCAAGTCCGGGGAGTCTCTTCGGAATTGGCCGCATTTGAATCCGAAAGAGGCCTCCACCATCGCCAAACAGGCCAATGTGGGCCGGCTCGTGTTGACCCATTTCGACCCGAGCCGATACCTGACTTTGGATGATCGAAAGGCCGCGGCCACTGAAGCAAAGAAAATCTTCAAGAATTCCATTGCCTCCGAAGATGGAATGGTAATAGAGATATAATATAATTGAAAGCGTTGTGTTACTACCGTCGCCGCTCCGGCGTCGAGAG
>JACQYL010000125.1 GCA_016208165.1 Deltaproteobacteria bacterium | reverse complement strand
TTTCCTTGCGCCCCCTTGGGACGATACTGTCGACGATGCCTATGGTATCCAGTTCTTGTTCAAGGGCCTGGGCTACGAAGAGGGCTCCAAAGGATTCGGTTTTGAGCCTGCAAGGCCTGCCGAGACTCTCGGCTTCTTCGACAGGAGTTTCAGAGATAAGTCTTGGCTACACCGAATTTTTAAAGAGTTTCAAGTGGAACCGTTGGGTTTCGCTATGCTCAACCCAACGGACGAAACTCCGACGCCTTTCATGGCTTCTCGATGCCGGTTCGGCCGGCGTGGCGACCGTGGCGCCGGTAGCCGGTTGGGTTAGCGAGCAGAGCGAGCGTAACCCAACATGTCTTGCTGCGGATGGGTTACAGAGCCGGCCCCAAAGGCCTTCCCTCATATGGACAGCAGCCGAAGACCTCCAACAGCCAACACGCTTAAGGCGATCAAACGAAACAGGACCTCGATGACGTATCGAAGATCGTCCGACAGCACAAATTTGAGCAGCACCGTGTAGTCGGCGCACAAGAGGAAGAAGACCGAAATCAGGATCAAGTTGATTACCCGTTCGATGCTCCCCCCCCGGAATTTCGATTTGGCTCGATTGAACACGTAGAGAATAATCAGATAAATCACGATCATGAAAAGGTTGACCGTCATCTCAGTCCCAATAACCATCTCCTGTCCTCCCCGAATGTCAGCGAGCCGACGTTGATCCGCGTGACATGATCGTGCCCGGGCCTCGATCCCAAACCCGGAGCGACCGCATCACTCCTCGCCCTCCCTAAGCGTCCTCAGCACGAGCTTGTTGATATCCGAGGCCGCCTGATATTTCCCCACAAAGGAAATCGCCATCATCAGTTCCTGTATGGTGGCTTCCTTGAGTCTTTTCCCGACCACGTCCTCCATCGCGTTAAGCATGGTGCGGAGTAACCGATTCAAACTCTCCAGAAGCGTCTCTTTGCCCTCCGCGAAATTCTTGAACTTGGCCATCCGGGCTGTAATGTTCTTCGATATCGATCTCGTCTCTCCAATGAATGGATCGAATCCCTCCAGGAATTGAGAAACCCTCTGATTCACGGCATCAAGACAGCGAGCGTATATGATGTAGAAATTGGCGCCTATTTCATTCTTAAAAGTTCGCTCTATAATACGGAATAGATCTATATAGAGAACTATAATGCCTTCATAGTCGATAAAGTCGCCTTTATGATTGAGATAGACGTTTTCCACACGCTTAATGAGTCCGGATGAAATGAAAGAGTACAATATCTTATACACTGTAAGTTCGTCGGTCTCACACTGCATTATGATCTCTTCTACCGTTTTCTTGCCATCGATCTTAGACAGAACAGACCATTCCGATCGACTAAATCGAATACTTTTCTTTTCATCCTCGAAAACATCACATACTTCAAAGACGATGTTCTTATCCGGAATTTGCTTCCGAATGAAATTCCACTCGTCGACTTTGCGGGTAATGTCGAGAATCAGCTGCATCATATTGATCCGGACTTGATATACGTCGGGGATGGAAATGGCTCTTCCTTCGAACTTGAAGTCCGCATCTTCCAGGAGAAAGGCTTTCAAGAGGGTCTGATCCACCATGATCTTGGTGTATTTCGCCCAAGTCGCAAGCGGCAGGAGTTTGTTTTCAAGCAGGTATGAACCGAGTTGAAACTGATCGTCCGGAATGAATTGGCTGATCACCGCATGCTGCTCGGCGGAAAGAAGACGCTTCTTCGCCATGAGTTGGACAAGCTGGACTTCTTTGCCGATTCCCGAAGCGTAAATGATATTGCCGCGTTCAAAATAGATCTGCAAACGGGCATCCGGGTGTTTGATCCTCAAAATCCCGGTTACTCCATCACGGTGGAGCATCTGCAAAAGGTTGGGAAGAAACAGGCTCCCCAGGTTTCCGTCGAAGTTCATGCGTGGGCTATCCCCGGTCGGTCATGTTCGTCGCAACTGCGATCCTTTTCTCGTATCGACTCGAAAGCCGCTGACCTTTAGTGCAACGGAAAATATAGATATCAGGGTAAGTTGGCTCCGCTTCTTTTTCAAGAACAAATTCACGCTTCAGGCTTTTCGCAAAGAACGTGTCTGGCGCAGCGCCTCAAAGACCACGATTCCCGCCGCAGTGGAAAGGTTCAAACTGCGGACTCTGGAATCGATGGGTATACGGCTCGACGCAGGTAGCGATCCTCGAGGCTGAAGCCCAGAGGCCGAATCAGATGAAGCGGGATACCCATGGCGGCGCTCAGGCGCGCCACGTTACCGGTATTCGGGGGAATTTCAGGCTGATACAGCACGATTTCCATAGGTAAAAACGGAGAATCCGTGGACTTTCCGTCAAAATCCATTGATGTCCTGACAGGAAGATTTGGGGTTAGGCCTGGACGCGTATGCGGTGGAATTTCTTCTTTCCCGCCCTCAGAAGTATGATGTCGCCCTCGGCGTCTCCCAGACCGATGGCCTGGTCGAAGGATTCCAAGCGGCGCTGGTTGACGTATCCGCCGCCTTGAGAGATCAACCTTCGCGCCGCACCGCGGGAAGCGCAGAGGCCCACCTGCTCGAACAGGATATACGCCTGAATGCCGGCTTCCAGCTCCGCGCCGCCGATCGTGGTTTCGGGGACGCCCTCCGCCGTTCCATCGCCGCCGCCGAACACGCTGAGAGCCGCGGCGCGAGCCTTTTCCGCTTCCTCGACTCCGTGGGTAATCCGGGTGGCTTCGAACGCCAGAGCCTGTTTGGCTTCACGAAGATCCTCCCCCTGGAGCGAACCGAGACGTCGCACCTCTTCCATGGGAAGGAACGTGAACAGCGCCAGGAACCGTTCGACATCCCGATCGTCCGTGTTGACCCAGAACTGGTAGTAATCGTATGGAGGAGTGCGGTCTTTGTCGAGCCAGATGGCGCCCTTATGGGTTTTTCCCATTTTCTCGCCAACGGCCGTGGTGATCAACGGGAAGGTCAAACCGTGAGCGTCCCGGCCGTCCATGCGCCGGATCAGTTCCGTTCCCGCCAGAATGTTTCCCCACTGGTCGTTTCCCCCCATTTGAAGATCGCAGTCGTATTGCCGGTTCAAAACGAGGAAATCGTACGCTTGCAGGAGCATGTAGTTGAACTCGATGAAACTGAGTCCGGTTTCCAGACGCATGCGGTAGCTTTCGGCGGCCAGCATGCGGTTGACGCTGAAATGCCGTCCCACGTCCCGCAGGAAATCGATGTATTTCAGATCGACCAACCAGTCGGCGTTGTTGAGCAGTAGCGCGTTTGCATCGGAGAAGTCGACATATTTGGACAGCTGCTTCTTGAGCCCTTTGGCGTTTTCTTCAATGGTTTCCCGAGTGAGCATTTGGCGCATCTCCGTCTTGCCGCTCGGATCCCCCACCATGGCCGTGCCTCCGCCCACCAGGGCGATGGGACGGTGTCCGGCGCGCTGAAGATGGGCCAGGCTCATGATAGGCACCAGACTGCCTACGTGCAGGCTGTCCGCCGTGGGATCGAAACCGATATAGGCGGTCACGCGCTTGTTGAACAGATCCCTCACCAAGGCTTCGTCGGTAACCTGTTCGACAAACCCGCGTTCGTACAGTATGTCGTACGGATTCATGGGCTTTTGCCCTCCTTGATA
>JACQYL010000124.1 GCA_016208165.1 Deltaproteobacteria bacterium | reverse complement strand
GCGAACACTAACGGCGGTGTCAAGGGAAAAAGTAGCAATATTGGCACTACGTTTTGGGCTTCCGGAAAACCCCACTTTAATGTTTTCAATATGTTACGAGAAGTAAACGACCTTTTTCAGCCTCCAACTGTCAAAGATGAGCTTATCGGGGGTGAGGAGATGGTGACGGTGGATCAATACGCCTACGGTTGGATTGGTCATCGGGTTTACGGAAAGGGAATCAGGCAGGTCGCGCGGGAAACGGAACGTTCCAGGAACACGATCAAGAAGGCGCTGCGGGAAGAATACGAGGGGTACGGTGTCCGCCGGCGCCGGCCTTACCCTATTCCGGGTCCCTATCTAGGAATGATTGATGGTTGGCTGACGGAAGACCGGGATCGACCTTTAAACCGGCGTCATACGGCGGCAGGGTGGCTCGATTACGCCGATCAGAAGGCGGCTCCATTACGGCGATCAAGCAGTGGCCCGATTACGACGATCACGCAATGGCTCCATAGCAGCGATCAACAACACCATCGAAAGAACGATAGAACGCCGAGTAGTCTTTTCATTCCTGGTCCAGCGCCTCCCTGACCTTGGCGGCCAAGTCCCTGTACGAAAACGGTTTTTGAATGAACCGAAATTCCCTGTCAATAACACCTCTATGGCTAATGACATCGGCCGTGTAGCCGGACATATAGAGGCATCTCATCTTCGGGTAAAGCCCAAACACCTGCTGTGCTAATTCACGTCCGTTCATCTCAGGCATGATCACATCAGTTATCAGCAGGGAGATCTCGCCGGCGTGGGCCTTGGCCGTTTGCAGGGCTTCGGAAGGGGTCCGGGCCGTCAAAACCGTATAGTTGAGGTTGGTCAGGAGTTTTTCGGTCAGCGCCAGGATCGTCATTTCGTCCTCGACCACCAGCACCGTTTCGCCCCTGCCCCTGGGGGCTTTTTCGGCATCCTTACGCCGCTTTTCGGCGATATCGCCCGCATGTATGGGCAGGTATATCCTGAATGTCGTACCTTGTCCCGGTTCGCTGTACACATTGATAAAGCCATTGTTCTGTTTGACAATACCATAGACGGTCGCAAGACCTAAGCCGGTTCCCTTCCCAACGTCTTTGGTGGTAAAAAAAGGCTCGAAGATTTTATCCAGGGTCTCGCGGTCCATGCCACAACCGTCATCGCTCACGGCCAACATCACGAAATCGCCCGGCGCGAAACCCGCATGGTCGGCGCAGTATGCCCTATCAAAGGCTACGGCGCCCGTTTCGATAGTGATTTTGCCGACGTCGGCGATGGCGTCCCGGGCATTGACGCACAGGTTGGCCAGCATCTGATCGATCTGGGATGGGTCCATCAAGACCGGCCAGAGACCCTTTCCGGGAAGCCAGACCAGTTCGATGTCTTCCCCGATAAGCCGCCGAAGAATCTTGAGCATGCTTTCCGCAGTGGCGTTCACGTCAAGCACCTCGGGCGCGATGGTTTCCTTGCGGGCAAAGGCCAGCAATTGGCGGGTTATGTCCCTGGAGCGCCCGGCGGCGATGTAAATTTCTCTCAGGTCCTCACGGAGTGGATCGTTCGGCCCCACCTTTTCCAGGGCCAGTTCCGAGTAGCCGATGATGACGCTGAGAATATTATTATAATCGTGGGCCACGCCGCCGGCCAGGCGTCCCACCGACTCCATTTTTTGGGCCTGGTTCAACTGCTTCTGTAGCTGTTCCCGCTCTTCCTCGGCGCGCTTGCGCTCAGTGATGTCCCGCACGGCGGAAAGAATTGCTTTCTGCCCTCCGCCGAAGTCCATGACCGAAGGTGCGATTTCCACTGGAAATTCAGTGCCGTCCCGCCGTTGGTGGCGCCATTCGAAAGGGGCGCCATCCATCATCGACTGCCTGACCCGGTCGGCGGTCCGGTCTTTAAGGTCGGCTGCGGCCAGGTCGCGGGCGGTCATGCCCAATAGTTCCTCGCGGGCATACTGGTAGCGGCGTTCGGCCGATATGTTGGCGTCGAGAAAGCGGCCGTCTTTATCCAGGACATAGAGGGCATCGGCGTTGGCGTCAAAGAGCTGCCGGTAACGCCGAGCTATTTCCTTAACCTCGCTTTCCGCTTTATTTCGGCGGGTCACATCGCGCCCCAGGGCGACGGAACCAACGGGGCTTCCCCGTTCGTCCGTCAGATTGCGCGAATACCAGGAAATGATCCTTGTCTCACCGTCCTTGCGTCGAATGAGTGTCTCAAGATCCTCTACAACCTCCCCTTTTCGGATGATCGCATCGACCTTGGCGGCGATTTGATGGCGATATTTTTCGTTCGGGTACAACCACTCCCATATCTCGCGCCGGCCCACAACCTCTGTGGCGGAGTAGCCGCTAATCTGCTCCGCCGCCTTGTTCCACATCGTCACCTGAGCATTTTCATCCAAAACATTGAACCACACATTGGCATTTTCAATAATACTCTTTAGGTATCGGTTGACGTGCTTCAGTCGTTCCTCTGCCTCGATACGCTTCGCAAGCTCCTTCTGCAGTTCCTTTACTTTCTTGTCCAGCTTCTTCGCCAACCGATGACTGTAACCTTTAAGCGATTCTTTTTCGTTCAAAGCCATTTCCTTGGGCTTGAAACTTCCTTCCCGCGCCTGCTGCGTCACCTCGCTGATAATGCCAAGAAACGCTTCGGGGTCCATGGGTTTGCGGATAAAGCGGTCGGCGCCCAAACTCAGGGCAAACTCCTCATCCTCCTTGTCGGTATAAGTAGCGGTATAAAAAATGAAGGGTATTCTTTTGAATTTCTCGTCTCTTTTGCTTTCCATGCAGAGCCGAAATCCATCCATGACCGGCATCAGAATATCCGATATGATTAAATCGATCTTCTCCCTGCGCATGGCTTCCAAGGCTTTCTCGCCATTGGTCGTTGATAACACGGAATGACCCAACGGCTCGAACAGGGCCTTTAAAAGGGAACGGTTGGCGGCGTTGTCATCAACGATCAAAACGTTCATTGTCTTTTGCTCCCATACTGTTTGACAGATACGCTCGAATTCGGGCGATAAATTCTTCCGGGACGATGGGTTTTTCCATGTATCCGGAGCAACCCGCTCCCAGTGCCTGTTTCCGGTCGCCGGACATGGCGTAGGAGGTCAGAGCGATAATGGGAATGTCGTTCCCTGTCTTTGATCCGCGGATACGCCGAGTGACTTCCAGCCCGTTGATATCGGGCAGCTGGATGTCCACAATAATGAGATCGGGCTCTTGGCAGGCGGCCGCGGCCACCCCTTCCTCACCGGTCGACGCTTCGATGGTATCAATTCCAAATTTCTCCAGAAGAAAACGGATCATGTAGCGGTTGTTCTCGTTGTCTTCTATGATGAGCACCTTTTTCATGTCTTGCCTCGAAAGTCGCCTTCGGCCATGAATACAGCGCTGTCTTCATCAACGGCCAAAGGCAGAACCGCAGTGAAAACGCTTCCTTTTCCGAGCCGGCTCCGGACGAGTATTTCACCACCCAAAAGGTTGGCCAGTTTCTGGGAAAGATACAGCCCCAGCCCGGTTCCCTCAAAGCTTTTGGTCAATTCCATGCCCACTTGCTGGAAAGGCTGAAAAAGCCGTTTCAAGTTTTCTTCGCCGATCCCGATTCCGGTGTCGGCAACCTTGATTTCCAGCATGTCGTTTTTCAGCTTTCTGACGGTGATTTTAATTTCACCTTCCTCCGTGTACTTCACGGCATTGCTCAACAGATTCAGCAGGATTTGCTTCATTCTTCGCCGGTCGGTTCGTGGCGTTATCCGCCCTGAAAGCCGGCTGTGCAGGGAAAGTCCTTTATCACGGATTTGGGGCTCGAAATTATCGATCACTTCCTTTGCCAGTTCGCGAAGATCAAATGATTCGACCTCGGGAGATACCTTCCCCGCCTCAATCTTGGAGATATCCAAAATATCGTTGATCATGGAAAGCAGATGCTGTCCGTTGGTTTTCACCATTTGCAGTTGTTTTCTCTGTTCGGGATTCAGTTCGCCGGTCAGGCCCATCAACAGGATGCCGGTAAAACCGATGATGGAATTGAGCGGCGTGCGAAGCTCATGGCTCATGCTGGCCAGAAAAACGGATTTCACACGCTCGACGTCCCGGGCTTTCTCCAAGGCGACGGACAGATCAGCGGTTCGCCTGGCAACGAGTTGTTCGAGCTCGGTCGCGTACTTACTGAGTTGTTCGTGCAGAATGGCGTTGTTCAAACCGGAGGCGATCTGACTGGCGAGCGTTTCCAAAAAAGCGGACTGTTGCTCGAAATCGCGCTCAATCCGACCGGCGAGACCGAGGACGCCGATAATCTCGTCCCCAATGCACAGGGGCAGGGCGGCCAAGGAGCGCAGCCCGGCCTGCTTGCACTCCTCCCAAGTGCAGCGCGGGTCTCGAAAAATATCCCGCGAGTAGATCGCCTGCCCCTTACCCACGGCCAAACCGCATATGCACTCGCCCACACGGTGAACTGGAAAATTGTCTATAATCCTCGCTTCGCTTTGGGGACCGAGTCCGGCTACCTGAAGGTGGTCCCCCTCTCGCACGAGAACGAAGGCAAGGTCGGATCGGACGCTGCGCAAGACCTCTTCAATGGAGGCTGAAACCACATCATCCATGGAGAGCGTCCGGCTGACGGCTCGCCCCAAGGCATTGAGGGCAGCCAGTTCCTCCGAGCGCCTGCGGATTTCATCTTCCGCCTGCTTGCGCTCGGTGATGACCTCAGAGAATAGGATGACTCCCCCGATTTCACCCGTGGTTTCATGCCAGGGACGGATTTCCCAGCGCACCCAATCCATGCGGCCGTCCCGGCGTAAGAACGGATCTTCGGCCGCTTTTTCGATTCCCCCGGCCAGGCAGCGGCGGTGAATCTTCTTCCAATGTTCAGGAATTTCTGGAAATACGTCGTAATGAGACCGCCCGGTCAAGTCTTGCTCGCCTAGGTCGTAATCACTCAGAAAACGGCGGCTGGCGACAATGTAATTCAGCTTGCGATCAAACATGGCGATGGCTGCCGGGGAGTTTTCCACGAACAGACGCAGCAATTTTTCGTTCTGCCGGAGCCTCTCTTCCGCCCGCTTTCTCTCGGTGATATCAATACCTACCCCAAGAAGACAGGTCCGTCCCCCAATCGCGATTCTATTGCCCGTGAAGAAGTAAGGTGTGCGGGCGCCGTCCTTCGAGGCGAAATCCGCTTCCACCGAAGAAGCGCCTTTCTCAAAGACCTCCTGGATGCGCTTTGCCAGCAATTCTTTTTCCCCACCGGCGAAAAAGTCCAATGGGCGCATCCTGGAGATTTCCGCGCCGGTGTAGCCGGTAACGCGCTCGAAGTTTTGGTTCCACCGCAAGAACTGGCGATGCCCATCATAGAGATAGAAAACGCCCGGCAGGTTGTCGAGGATCGCATTGGAAAAGTCGCGTTCCTGCTGCAGCGCTTCTTCCATCCGCTTTTGTTCAGTGACGTCGAAAACCAGGGAGTAGAGAAGATTGTGTTCCCCCATATGGATCGGACCGCTGTAAACCTGGACATCTCGCATCGCGCCGTCGGCCAACCGGTGCTTGAATTCGAAATAATGCCGCAGATTGGACTGTGCCGCGTTCATCTGCTCACGAATCTGATCGGGGGACAAGGTATTGATGTCAGCGATATTCATTCGCGAAAGGGCTTCTTTGGACCAGCCGTAATAGGCGCAGGCCGCCGGGTTGGCGTCCACGATGGCCCCGTTGGCCGGATCGATAATCAGCATAACTGCGTGGTGGTTATTGAACAGCCCGCGGTACCGGGCTTCATTTTCAGCCACGGACCGGCGCTCTTTGTGCCCATGGACTTCCTCGTGGCGTTTTAGTTCCTTTGAAAGGCGCCGTGTCCTTAAAAGAGAGGCCACACGCATGTGTAGCTCCCCTTCCTGAACGGGGGTAAAGATCGCCTCGTCGACAATCGGCTGGATGCCGGCTTTCAGCAGGCCAGCCTCCTCCTTCGCAACCACCATCAGAACTGGAAGGAACACCTTCTTTTCAGCTTCTGTTCGCGCAACAAGCGCGTCACACAGGCGTTTCAGAAAAAGGCTGTCGGAGATGCACAGATCGAAACCGCCATCCAACTCGTCATCCTTTTCAGGCGATCGAATGTAGTATTCGCCCTTCAAATGGTCTTCGATCAGCCGCCGGTCATGGACGTTGCTTATCAACAGAAGAATGGTATCCATGTCATCTTCCTTCATTGTTGGACCATCGAAGCAGGGCCTGCCTGTGAAAACGCCAGTCTTTTCCCATTTTGAAAGCCGGGATGTCACCCCGCCGAGCCATTCGACGGATGGTCTCCACATGGGCCCTAAGAAGGTCGGCTGCCTCCTTGGCGTTCAGTACGTCCTTCATATCGCTTTCCACGATCATTACATTTTGACTCAGAAGACGCTCGCATTGTGATGCCCTTCCGGTATGCGCCCACTCTATTAAAAAATGCAGCCCGACTCTTTCTACTATGCCAAACTCTTGAGTTGAATTGAATTGAGTTTGACTCCATGCGGTAACGATGTCAAGCTGGTCTTCGACAGTTAGAAAGGAATAGCGTAGACAAATTAGAAAAGAGTGAGAAGAATACCTCAGGCTCAACGAACGAGGGGCCAAAGCCGTGAAAATCGACCGTGGGTCGGTTTAGCGGGCCGAGCATATCGCGGAGAAGGCGCCGGAACCGGCGGAAAAAATGGCGACATGATCGCAGCTCGAGATCGTGAGTCTTGCGATAAGGCTGCGAGGGAAAGGATGATTGAGGGTAGGAATCGGCTAAGCTCTCCGGAAAATCTACCGGAGGGCTCCAAAGGCGACTTCCGCGACCAAGCCCGTTGAGGCGGCGGGGAGTTGAGGACGCATGGCCGACCAAGCCACCATGCTGATCGAGAAAGGTATGCGGGACTTGCTGAACGCGGTGGACCACAAGAAGGGAAACGCCCTATCCGTCCGTCGCGATATCAGGGCAATATCCCTGGAGGTATTTCTCCGCCATTCCATTTCCCATACATCCACAACCAGCCCGTGTTCAACCCAATAGAATACTTCCGCTCTGATTCCCTCCTTAGTGCCGACTTATTCATTATGATGTCGGACTCTATCTTACCGGAAAAATCCGTTGTCGGGTGTACCGACATTTCGTCTAATCTTTAAGGCCACACGCTTTTATAGCGTCGCAGATTGCGGCGAAAACGTCGCTGAGCCGCAAGATGCCCACTATTTCCGACTTGCGGGTCACCAGCAGGGACTGATGCTTCCCCAGGACAAGCTGGTGAATGGCCTGATTCAAAGTGGCTTCTTCCTCGACATGCTCGCCCTCTGTAGGCTCATACATGAATTCCTTCACTTTTAGAGCAGCGGCTTTCCTGCAGATATCGCTCATCGCCGAGCTCCAGAGATCGTAATTGGCCATCAAGGATTTGATAAATTCCTTGGTCAGGCCGGAATGGGCCAAGCCTTCCCGCTTCATCAACTGTTCATATTTGGGTTCGAGGGCCTTGAGCACATCCAGTTGACTGATTTTGCCGATAACTTGTTTGTCGTGGTTCAAGACCAGCAATGCGCGGTGGCGATCCCGGGTCTGATCGAAGGCCGCTTGCGCTTTTTCCAGAGCCATAACCGCTTCAAACAACGTGGCGTCTTCAGAGACGGTGGCGTACTCTGAAAGGGGGACCATGAAGTCTCTTACCTTGTGCGATTTCACCGTATCACTCTCCTCCCCGAAAGGTACTTTACTTAGCCATACCCGATAAACTCGTAAGAAGTCGAAAACAGCCGTTTCCCGTTATTCCGTCGAAAGCCGGAACCCACTAATTTCAAATACTTCTGGATGCCGGATCAAGTCCGGCATGACGACCCGGGGACTTTTTACGAAGGCATCATACCGGTTTTCCGTCATGATAAAGCAAACAATATGCCAGACGATTCATTACGGCAAGAAGCGGAAACATCCTGGAAATAAAGGTGTTTTTCAAGCCGGACCGTATGAAGAGGAAAGTGGGAGCCGGTGATTGTGGCGGTTTCTTTTACAGTGTGTAAAATGGTTTTAAGGCCCTCGTTTTTTCTCACGACTTTACGACCATCCGCTTAGCCGGGGCTAGCCGGTGAAGCGCTCGGTTGATAGGGTTGAGGTTGATCAAAGCAGGGGAATGAATGAGCCTGCCCGCCGAACTAGAATTCAAAAGGTCCCCATCCTCTCAGCCTAGTCGATCTCCCCCATTGTCACACATACTCTATGGTTTCGATATCGCCTCGACACCCAAAGCCGATCCGAATCGGATATACTCTTCGCAATGACATAATTTCATACTACATCCTTCCGTTGTTTTCCGGGAAACTCGGACTTTTTCCAACACAATAGCCGCAGAACGATCGACCGATGCGGCTATGCCCAAGTTCTATGGCGGAAGTCCCGAGAAGAATTCATTGGTCTTGTTCTTCTCCGGACGACGGATGTAAAGCCCACGTTCTGGTGTATGACATCGATGAATCGATTCATCAAGACATTCAGGAATTACGGGAAAACATCTTCCAGCTGACGGCGTACCTGAACGAGAAATCTCGATCTTCCCGCCTCACGTTCATACTTCGCTTTGCACGACGTGAAACCGGATCGTAGAGGCAGTGACTTTGCTTCGTCCGTAATATACCAGGATGATCAACCACAGGGCTTCGAGGCCCAAGAGCGGAGCCGGATTCCACAACCCGGACAGGCCCACCACGACATCGGGAGTGAGCGCCGGGGGGGCCGGAGCCCAAAGCGCCGTTAAACCACCATAAACCACGGCTCCCGCGGCCATCCACTGATAGGCCGTTACCTTGCCTCCACCCCTGAAATCGTCACGCAGCGTTTCCGAGTAGGCCCTCCAGCCTTGGGTGACGAGGATCACCAACAGAAAAGCGCAGGTGAACCAACCTCGCAAAAACAGATAGAACCCGATCAGCCCCACACCCACGCAAATGCCCGAGGTCAGGGCCTGTACCGGTATGACGGGCCGGCCCGCCGGACCGCCGGCATAAGCGATCTTCTTGGTGTCCCCGGTGAAAACAAAACCGCGGTTGCGGAAAAGCCGGCGGATCAAGGGGGAACAAGCGTCCAGCGGCTTGCCGTAACAGCACCCGAAGCTGATGCACGCCAGACGGCCCAGTCCTTCGCCGAAAGCGTACGACACGGCTACCGCAGCCAGGATCGGCATCACGAAGGACCCCCGACGCTCGAGCAAGGCGTCCGTCCCCAGTATCAACCACGGGCAGAGCACCAACCCCACGAAGGAGGCGCCGGCCACCGTCAGGGTCTGGGGCTTCTTCTCCACCAGCCGCGCCACCAACTTCGAAGCCGGCACACAGACCGCCAGCAGCAACAGCGGCGCCGAAAGCGTCTCGAGGACTCCCATTCGGACCGAACCCAACATCACCAACATCACACTCAGGGCCGCGGTAAAGGCGCAAGCTTGAAAGAATCCATAATACGTAATATTGAGGCCCCGCCACCAGCCCTGTTCGTTTTTGGCAAGGGGCATGGTCGCCAAAACCTGCCATCGCTCTCCGGGCAGCACCCGGCAACTCCATACCAAAATCACGATGTAGGCCAAGGCCATGCCGCCTACGAGGATTTCATCGATCATCATTCGTTTCCCCACGGACCCCGTCCACCCTGTCCGGACCAGGGTTCAGTCCGGCGCAAGCCGGAATGTGCCAATTTGGGAAGTCTTGGAAGGGATTTCGGGAACCGTTCTTCCAGAACGGTTCCCGAAACCAACTATAAGAGTTCCCCATACGTTTCCGCCGTCGCTGCGGGCGCAACAGCCGCCCGGCCGATTTGGGATCGGACCGTTAATTCGGTTTCCACCATCGGTGCTCCCAACAGGTGGGTAAACCTGCTCGATACACCCGTCAGAGAGCGGTATTTCAGCAAATCCCGGTCCCATTGGATCCGATCCGGTTGAAACAGCAGAATCACGGTGCTGCTGCCCGGCAGGAACAGGCTCTTGGGCCGTCCCTTCTCGAGAAACATGCCCGGCCTGACGGGCACGGGGTTTTCATACTTGTACCTGCTATAGCACTGACGGATCTTGCCCACCATCAGCGCCACCACCTCGATCATGGCCACGAGGCCCACGCCGCTTCCTCCGGCGACCTGTGTATCGAATAGGGTGATCGCTCTTTTGTTTTTCGAATAGGGAGTCACCATGTTGACAATGCTCCCCGGATTGCACGAGTGATGATTTCCGTCCAATTCGTAGACGTCTTCCACCCGGCCCGTCACTGGGGTATGGTTATAGTGGTACTTGTCCGGCGTCAGCCGGAAGATGGCGAAATCGCCCCCGGCGAAAGCCTCCAGCCATCGGTCCTTGTCGCTTCCCAGGAGATCGAGATAGTCGAAGAATTTCCCTTTTACGTAGAGAGCCGACGTTTTCTCCAACGAGCCGATCAGGACGCGGGAATCCGCCGGTGAGACCACCACATGGGGATCCTTGCTCATGGGCCGGCACTCCCAATAGCGGATCTTGCGAGTGAACAACTTGCCGGGAGTGTCCAGGCGTTCCGGCTCGTCCAGACAATGGGTCACATCCACTCCCCACTGGCGCATCAGCCTTCTGGCGCACCCGAGCTTGGACGAAAGAAGAGGCTCGAAGTTCAGGTACCCAAGGACACTCGAGCTTCTGGCGCTCGTCAGGGCTCTAAAAACCAAGGGGGCGTTTTCCCATACTTCCGAGTATAGGAAGTTTACGATCCGGTCCCCCATCGGACGCTCGGAACAGATCCTACCGGTGCGCCTGTCTATGTATTGGTGCGTGGGCATCCTCATACGGCCTGTCTCCTCTCCCCTCGGGGGGGATCGCGCTTTGGGACGCTTTCAAAGACGCTTGCTGGATGATGATCAGCAGCAGGTTGATCAATCGGATCAGCTCCTCATCGGATACGGTTTCGGACAGCACTTCTTTACTTACGGACCTGAGGAAGTTCAGCGAAGACCTTCCTCCGAGAACGCGGCTCAGCGCTTCCCTGAGGCCCGATTCCTTGAATCCTTCATCCGATGCCGCAGCGGCCAGAGCTTGTTCGAGAAAGCTCAGCGCTTCTTCCATATGCTGCAGGCGAAGTCCCTGCCGGTAGTAGCGCTCGGTCTCCCGGTTGAATTCGACCGCATTGATCTCAATGGGGTTTCGCGCTTTGAATGTTCCCATGGAGCCATCGGCGAGCCGGCCGCAGGCCGAGTATTCCCCGGGAAGTTCCAATCGCAGCCGGAGGTCTTCGAAGGTAGCTCCAAGCCCGGAGGATTCGATCAAACCCGCTGCTTCCCCGACCAGCCATTGCACAAGCGTTCGGCGGTATTCTTCGAGCTGCACCCTCAGGAAACCCGGATATCTCCTGCTGGGACGGACTCCCGGAACCCTTTTCAGCAGGCTGCGCAGGATCAGGTTTTCCGTGTCCACGCGGACGTAGAACGTCGGCAGACCGATGGCTGCCGCGAAAAAGACCTGCCGCCTTTCACTTTCGACTTCCGGGCTGTCCGGTATTTGGTGATGATTGAGACGTCCGGCGCCGATGAGTTGGAAAGCCAGACAGGTCAACAGATTCTGCAAGTCCACAGCCGGCGCCAAATCCCTTCTGAATCCCGCGAACTGGCTGTATATGCGGCCCTCGAACCCCGAAAATCCCTTCTTCAGAAACTCCCGGAGCCGGTAGGGCAGATAGACCGGCATCTGGGAGTCGAAGACGCCCAGATCAACCAAGTCGCGCTTCAGACGTTCCTCGTTGCCGAGACGCCCGTCCAGGGCGGGCGAACGATCCGTGCTCATGACGCCTACCAGATAGTCGAGAAGTCTGAAATCCGGCACGAAGTCGCCCTTCAAGCTTAAGAAACGGCTGAGCAGGCCGTCCACCCAAGGCGGACCGAAAGGAGTGAGCCTGACGCCGAAAGGACGGACTTTGATGTGCGCCTTCTTCTTCCAACGGCGCCAGATCATGCGCAGATGGGTATAGTCCAGTTGATAGGGCAGGAAGGAAAGGACGCGTTCGGGATGGAAGTCTCCGAAATCGAGACGGTAGGGAGCGGCGCTGTAGGCGCCGACGAAGAGGGGCAGGAAGTGCTCCACAAATTTTATGACCAGGTCTCCGAAATACTTCTCGTGCGCCGGCAGGAAACCCGAGGAATCATCGGACAACGCACGCGTCAGCATGCGACTTCCCAGACTGATGTGGGCGCCGTTGTTCAAAAGGCTGCTGTTGGAAGAGGTGGGCAATACCACTAGATTGGTGTTGATAATGCCGGCCTCCTTCAGCCTGCCCAGAGCGTTGAGTTGGGCCCTGGACATTACTTGATGGCACAAATGCATGTATCTGTGTTTGTCTTCGCCCCGGTCCCATCCTGAAAGGCACGGATTCATGAACAATTCCCGATAAAAGGAATCAGTGATGATGTCATTGAGCGCCTTCTGCCGTATGGGCGGGTGCGGGGAAAAATAGACCAGCACCTTTTGTCCCGTGGCCAGGAGGCCGAATCTCCTTCCCGCGTATTGAACCAGAAGCTGGATCAATAGAAATCTCAGGGCCGATTCCGCAGCCACGGCCGCCCCCATGCCTTCGCCGACGCTTAAAGGGATCACATGGAACGAGTGGGTCTCAGGGGAGGTGTTATCGCTCTGGAAATGATTCAAAAGCCTGGTTGCGATGCTCCTGATCAAAGGCGGCGCATCGTGTTGGATCCCGACCACGTCCGCCAGCGCCAGTTTCAGTAAATAGCTGACCGGCACGCGTAAGTGGGCTTCGCCATGGCTGAAAAAAAGAAACCGCCCGACGTCGGCGCGCAGGCCGGATTCAGGATCCCTCTTGTCGCAACGGAGGTCCTCATCCAATACCTTGGAGGCCGGTTCGGAGAGACAACGCTGACGGAATCGCACCCAACTGCTCTCCCACACGTTGGCCGGATTTTCGGACAGCCACCGTTCTAAATCGCTGATCACTTTCCGGGGCAGTTCGCCCCTTTGATGGCGCTTGATTATATTCTGAAAATAGTTCGATTCTTCGATGATCCGGGGCAGGTCGACGCAGTCTCTGGATCCGATCACCACGGTCTGCATCTCGTTTTCGACACCGCAAGTGGCGTCTTCAGGCGAGAATGGGAATGTGGAGGCCCTTTTTTCCGGAGACGACGGATCGACTCCCAGCCGCGCCAATATGTGCTTTGGCGACCGTCTTCCTCCGTATGGCCAACCTCGCAAGGGAACAGTACTCATAGGCCTTCCGCATGTTTTATGGATTGGGTGTCCGGAACCGTCTGAATTCGGAGGGTTCCGTTTTCCCTGTCCGTCACAACGGCGGACAGGGATCGTTGCCTTCCACAAATAGAAGAAATTCATGTCCGTTTCATGTCAAAGGTGTGAAAAAACGTTCAAGATACGGTCTTCTTCGGGTATCCATTCAGGGAGTATCAAGAGAGACCTTTTGGAACCATCGATTCGGAAATGGTCAAACGAACCGGCCAGAATCTGGTCCTGAAGTTGGGTTACGCTCTCGTTCGAAACGGGAACGGGCATAGTGAAGCGAATAGCCTCTACCATTCTTTACATGAAGCGCAGAAAGTGGCGACAGGCGCGTTGAGCGTGGAAAAGCTGCCCATGATGCAGGAATTTGTGGACATTGTCGAACAGCCCAGCCTGAACATCGTCTACCAGCCCATAGTGGATCTCCGGGCGCTGGAGCCCTTGGGCTGGGAGGCCCTGGCAAGAGGTCCCGAGGACAGCGTTTTTCATTCTCCTGCCGCGCTGTCCGAGTTTGCGGAAGAATTCGGTTTCCTTTTTCAACTGGAACGGGTGTACCGGCCGGCTTCATCTACGCGGACATCGACAATCTCAATCAGATTTCAGCCCACAAACTTAAAGAATTTTTCCTGGCAGGCCAATAACGGTTTCGTGTACATAGTTGTATAATCTGTATAACGGTGAACTAGGATTTTTCCATCCTCTCGGCCAAAGGCCGCGTGGCTACTTATGCTTTGGCCGGCATACGGACGGTGATCGATTGGGATCGATTCGGCTTTGATTATACTACCTCACAGAATCCGTCTTCTTACGCTTTCGACCGAACTCGGTCCGTGGACAAAATGGGGTCTGTTTCTATTCGTATTTTCCCTCTACTGGCTCGCCTTCCCCTGGATGATCGAACTATGGGGACTTCCCTATCGAGTGCTTCCCATCAGTTACATTTTTTTGGCTGCGCTTCTGTGGGGAATGAAGAAAGGCCTCCTCCTCACGGCCGCCGCCGTTCCTGCGTCCATCGTCATCTTGAAAGCATGGGGTTACGAGTACATGGGAGGGTTTATCGTCCCGGTGATGGCTTTTGGAGTAGCCGCCATCATCGGACGAATGTCGGACCTGAGCAGGGAACTGGGTGAAGAACTAGCCGCAAGGCTAGGCATCGAACAAGAGATCGAAGAACATCGCGAACATCTGGAAACGCTGGTGAAACAGCGAACCCAGGAATTGCTCGACTCAAAAACACGGCTTGAAGCAGAAATCGCCGAACGGGTGAAAACGGAAGAAAGACTGGAGGAGTCGGAAGCTTTCTACCGATCGCTGGTTGAATCGTCGTTTGAAGCGATCTGCGTGTTTCAGGACGGCAAAACAAGGTACGCCAATCAGAAGGCGATGGAAGCAAGTGGATATTCCTGGGAAGAAATGCAGTCCATACCGTTTCTTCAAATCGTTCACCCGGAGGACCGGGAGCGGGCGTTGGAAAGCCATATGAAACGCCTGCGAGGAGAGAACCCTCCCCAGGGGTTGCAGCTGCGCATTATTACCAAAAACGGCGGGGTACGGTGGATAGAAAACAACGGGTCCCTGATCAGTTGGCAGGGGAGACCCGCGACACTGAATATGTTGAATGACATCACCGAGCGCAGGCTGGCAGGAGAAAGCCTGCAAAAATCCGAGGAACGCTACAAGGACCTGTTCAACAGTATCAGTGACTGGATTTGCACCCACGACCTCGAGGGACGCATACTCACGATCAATGACAGCGCTTTGCACGCGCTCGGATACGAACGCGATCAGATCATCGGCATGTCCATGAGCGAGCTGATGAAACCGGAATACAGAGAGGCCTTTTACTCGGATTATCTGCGCCGCATCAAAACGAAGGGATTTGCCGAAGGAGTAGTGAGCTACAGATCCAGACAGGGCGAGTCGTTTATCATCGAATACAGAAATACGCTGCTGGATACCAAGAAGGGAGAGGTCCTTGTCAGCGGTGTCGGCCGCGACATCACTCGTCAATGGCGTCAGAACAAACAAATGCAGAAACTATCGGATCAGCTCAGACAGGCTCAGAAAATGGAGGCCATTGGAACCATAGCAGGAGGAGTTGCCCACGAATTCAACAATATCCTGGGGGCCATTCTCGGATTCACGGAATTGGCCATCATGAACAACCAACGAGGGAAAAGCAACGCCGCTCAACTGGAGATGGTATTGAAAGCATCGGACAGAGCCAAAAACCTCGTCAACCAAATTCTGACCTTCAGCCGAAAAACCGAGGTGAATCTCGAACCCTTGGACCTGAATGTTCAAGTGAAACACGCGGCCAACATATTGGAGAAGACCATTCCAAGAATGATTCAGATCGAGATTCGACCCTCAGAGACGGACTGCCTGATCATGGGAAACGCCAACCAGATCGAGCAAATCCTGTTGAACCTCGGCGCCAATGCGGCCGACGCCATGCCCTTGGGTGGACGGCTGGTGTTTGAAACAAAAAAAGTGACGGTAGGACTAGAAGATGATGAAACCTATCCGGATATCGAGCCGGGCGAATATGTGCGGCTGTCCGTTTCAGACACCGGAACCGGCATGGATCGGAAAACGCTCGATCAGATGTTCGATCCTTTCTTCACCACCAAAGAAGTTGGAAAGGGCACCGGTTTGGGCCTGTCCACTACCTTCGGTATCGTGAGAAGCCACGGAGGCCATATTCACTGCCGCAGCAAACTCAAGAAAGGTACAACGTTCGACATCCTTTTTCCCGCTCCCAAACAGATCAAGGCTACATCCGAAAAACAGGCTTTTGTGATGGAGGAAATCCCCGGAGGAAACGAGACCATCCTGCTTGTGGATGACGAAGAAGCGTTGCGGGAGATTGGAAAAGAAGTCCTTTCCAGACAAGGCTACACGACCATAGCAGCAAGAAGCGGGGAAGAAGCACTGGAGATTTATCGGGAAAAAGGAGCCGATATCGATCTGGTGATTCTAGACCTGAACATGCCCGGAATGGGTGGGTACAACTGCCTGCTGCGGCTGAAGGAAATCGATCCCAATACCAGAGTTGTCATTGCCACCGGTTATTCCAAGGACGTACGGCACAGCCAACTTTTTCAGGCAGGAACGGCCGCATTCATTGCAAAGCCCTTCGGAAGCTCCGAATTGCTCAAGATCGTCAGAACCGCACTCGATCGGCGCCGACCATAATACCAATGCCATGTCGAAACACAAAGCACCCTCACCCGGGACCTTGTTTCACTAATTCTTCTACTACGATTCGGATTTGGGATCTTCGATCCTAACGATTCGCAGGGAAGGCCTTTGGAGAGTTCCCCCCTGTGAATCATTGCGATTTTCAGACAGGAGTTTCAGAGATAAGCCTTCGCGATACGGAAATTAATAATAGTTTCAATCGGTTACATAATATGTACCCGTAGAACCTACCTTGTTACCCCTCTCTACATGACCTAACTGCCTTATTTTTGTTATCATAAT